>JAYTSC010000513.1:0-8788 GCA_043745885.1 Bacteroidota bacterium
TTTGGCATTTTGTGGTGGAAAATTGAAAAAATTTGTATTCGTTTTAAGCCCAAGATTCATTCTTCCTTCCATGATTACCTGTCCGCCAACATCCAATAATCTCATCTTGTATTCTCCCTTTTCTTTAATATTATTTGTTCTAATTTGAAATCTTCCACGTGTAACAGGATTTGGATAAATGGCATAAGTTGGCAAAT
This sequence comes from Bacteroidota bacterium, assembly GCA_043745885.1. Classification (GTDB taxonomy): domain Bacteria; phylum Bacteroidota; class Bacteroidia; order Chitinophagales; family Chitinophagaceae; genus Sediminibacterium. Next base: position 198 of record JAYTSC010000513.1, read on the forward strand.
TGACAACATCGGCTTCAATGGTTTGTGTAAAAGTGACTTGGGTACCACTTTTTTCTATAGTTTTTGGAGGTAACTGAAATAATAGGTTACTACTGGCCATATCTGAGACATTACCTAAGCTGCTAATACGGGTATTTACAGAACTTGCTTCTAATGAAGGCCACTTTACTTTATAAATTGGTGAAAAGGGTTTGTTATAAGTAGTTCCGCAGCTTACTACTAAATCCCCATTCTCATCAACAGAAGCGCCATTTGAAGTAAAACCTTCCGGTAAATCTTTAATAGTACCTAAATAATCGCATCTTTTACTGGGTAAATTGATTCTAAATACATGGTTATATAAACCTATCAGGTATAGTTTACCATCTGCACCCCCTACCAAATCTCCACCCCAGGAAGTACAACTGGAACGAACCATTATTTTATTTGTAGGATTATCGATTAACACGCCCAAATCCTGAATAACGGGTGTTCCCTGTGTGGAAAATTTGATTAAATGTTCACCATCATTTGAAAGGGCATAGCCATATCCATCTGATCCCATTGCCATTCTGCTAATTTGGTTGGCAACATCATCTTTATTATGTAGAAGATTTAAGGATTGGTTTTTTAAACAAGTAAATGACTGTTCAGATTCTTTTAAATCTAAATAGCGTAACTCAGATATTTGAAGGGGAATATAAAATAAACGATTGCTTTTAGCATCATATGCCAAACAGGCAACAGAACCACCCAAAGGAGAATTTATTTGATCGTGATCGTCTCCTTCTTTTCCCTCCTCTCTTTTTTCGGCTGTTTTACTAGCAAACGGATTTGCTTTATAAACATTGCCTCTTAAAGTATATTTCATGTTCGAATTGTACAAATCTTCCAAAAGTTTACCCCCATTAATATCAATACTGGATATTTGATTATACAATAATGGAGTAGCGGGGTTAGCAGTTATCAGGTAGGTTTTTTTAGAAGCCTGCTGAGAAAATGTGAAACTGCTTAGTAAACAAAAGAAAACAATAGTAAAACTTTTCATAATTCGTTGGGTTGTAAATTATTTTTTTGTGTGGGTAGTTTCACTAATATTGGAACCTGAAATTAAACTTTTCAGTTAAACAAAAATAAAATAATCTTTTTTTATTTTAAACATTTACCCATTGATTTTTCTACATTTGAGATAAGCTATTCATCAAAAGCTAGCTTTTTTATGTATAAAACGCTTTTTGCACTATTATTTTGCTTTTTTGGAAAAGTATTGTACGCACAAACAATTCTAACTACCCATACTGATATTGATAAATTTGTGACCTTTATTAATGCTGATTTCAATATGGGTAAAATACCGGCTGGCAAACCACTGGAATATAATGTAACCATAAAAAACATTAGTAAAGACACATTGATTATTCAGGAAGTAAAGGCAGGTTGTGGATGTACCACTCCCAAATACAGATCCGACGAGACAATTTTGCCCGGAAAATCTACTTTTATCACACTGGGATTTAATGGTGATGCACACGGTGTGTTTTCCAAATTTGCAGACATTTATTTTAAAGGGGGGCTAACCAAACAATTTAAATTTAATGGAGAAACCTACACAGATTCAACAAATTTAAGACTATTAATTAATTAGTTATGCGAGTCAAGTGTTGAACAGTAGAAACCCTTTTTTAAGAAATTCTTTTAAATTTTGCCACTGATTGGCATTAGTTACCAATTGATTATAAATGCTATTGGTTTATTTTGTTTAATAGATAAGGGTATAAAAAATAAACCCATCCAAAATGAAATTTCGAATAGGTTTTTGATGTAAAAAAAGACACTAGAATCTTTCCAGCTGAGAGAAGAAAAAATCTCCTTCAATTGCTGCATTTTCATCACTATCGCTGCCATGAATGGCATTTTCTCCGATTGAGGCAGCAAATAATTGACGAATGGTACCTTTTTCTGCCTGAGCCGGATTGGTTGCACCAATTAAAGTTCTGAAATCAGCCACCGCATTATCTTTCTCAAGAATTGCTGCAACAATCTGTCCACTACTCATGAAATCAACCAATTCACCATAAAAGGGCCTTTCACGATGAACATCATAAAATAAACCGGCTTGCTCCTCCGTCAATTTTGTCCATTTTAAAGCTTTGATTGTATATCCTGCTTTAATAATTTGGTCTAAAATGGCACCGGTATGGCCTATTTTAGTGGCATCCGGCTTAATCATGGTAAATGTTCTGTTAGTCATAATGTAAGTAAAATTTCGGCGGCAAAAGTAAGGGTTAGCGCCCTGTTTTACGGATAAACTCCCCTGATTTTTGTTAAAGTCTAATAAATTGATTTGATAGAGTAACATGGAAACTGCAATTTTGCCGCCATTATATGCAGTCGATCGAATTATTTTATCCCAAACTTACAACGCCTTCTAAGGTGTTAATTACTATGCACCAGAAACCCGATGGGGATGCCATGGGTTCTGCATTAGGACTTTACCATTTTATGATTGCCATGGGCCATGAGGTAACCGTGATATCACCTACCAATTGGGCTGATTTTCTAGATTGGATGCCCGGGATTGATCTGGTTATAGATTTTGAGAAACAAAAAGAAAAATGCCAAAAAATAATTGATCTTGCCGGTATTATTTTCTGTCTGGATTTTAATGTCCTTCACAGAACCAAAAAAATGGAACAACCCCTGTTGGCTGCAACTTGTACAAAAATTCTTATTGATCACCATGAGCAACCACAGGAAGCTGCATTTACTTACGGAATAAGTACCACATCTAAAAGCTCTACTTCTGAGATGGTATATGATTTCATTGTGGCCTCAGGAAATGGGGATAAGCTAAATACACAAATTGCCGAATGTTTATACACAGGAGTTATGACGGATACAGGCTCATTTCGTTTCCCGGCTACCTCCGCTTCTGTTCATAGAATGGTAGCCCATTTAAAGGAGATTGGTTTACATCATTCCAAAATTCATAATAATATATATGATAACTTTCTCGAAAATAGGCTTCGCTTTATTGGTTATGCACTCGTTAATCGAATGGAAGTTATCTATGAATTAAATACAGCACTGATGTATGTTACCAAGGCCGATTTACAACGATATCATATTAAAACAGGGGATACAGAAGGGCTGGTAAATTATTTATTAACGATTCAGGGAATTAAATTCGGAGCTTTGGTGATAGACAGAGAAGGGGAAAGAAAATGGAGTTTTCGTAGTAAAGGAGAATTTGATGTAAATTCATTCGCCAGATTACATTTTAATGGTGGAGGCCATGTAAATGCAGCAGGTGGAGGCAGTAATGAGAGTCTGGAAGCAAATGTTAAAAAATTTAAAGAAGTTATCAAAGAATATCAAAATCAATTACAATAAAACCAAATGATGAGAACAACAACCATGCTTTTATTAGCCATTGTATTGCTTGCAAGCTGTAACCAATACCAGAAAACCCCTTCAGGACTTGCCTATAAAATTACAAAAGGCAATAGTAAAGAAAAATTGAAAAACGGACTTTTTGTTAAGTTCAATATTGAGTACAAAGTGCCACCAAAAGATTCTGTACTTACTTCCTCATATGGTCATATTCCTGCTTATTTAGTGATTGATACCAGCAGACCTAATAAGCATAGTTTTCTAGAAATTATTACCAAATGTTCAGTAGGAGATAAAATTGAATTTACCATGAGTGTTGATACCCTTAAAAATTTGGGTATGCTCGAATACAATAATATTTTCCACGCGAAAGATTTGATAAAAGGCAGGGTTGAGATTCTTAAAACCTTCACTTCTCAGCCAGATGCATCTGCAGATATGTTAAAAGAGCAGGATTTGGAAAAAGCAAGAGAAATTAAGGAATTAGAGGATTTTACTTCTAAAAAGGGTATTAAAACACAATCTACTCGTTTGGGTACTTTAGTTGAGATTCAGGTTCCCGGTGATCTGCAAAAAGCAGATTCAGGAAAACAGGCTAAAGTAATGTACAAAGGTACCTTCCTCGATGGTAAAGAATTTGATTCAAATATGAATCCAAAAGGACAAAATAACCAACCGTTAGTGATTAATGTTGGATCCACAGGTGGACAGAATAGTGTTATCCCCGGATTAGATGAAGCATTACGTTTGTTTGGAAAAGGCGGGAAAGGAAGAATATATATTCCGGCTATACTTGCTTATGGTCAAAATGGTCAACCTCCACGTATTCCTGCATATTCAAACATGATATTTGAAATTGAAATGATAGATGTTTCAGTTGCACCACCACCGCCACCGCCGGCTCCAATGCCGCAAATGCCGCAAATGCAGCCTAAGAAATAACAAATACAATAAATTATAAATTCAAATGACAAAGGTTCTGATTATTCAGAACCTTTGTCATTTGAATTAGAAAATTTGTAATAATGAACCCCAATCGATTTTTATCATTCATTGCAAAGGTGGAATACAAAGAATACTAAATCAAGTAAGAAGTAAGTTTAATTGCTTCAATTGCTTCTTTCACATCATGCACCCTTAGAATGGATGCTCCTTTTAATAATCCGGCCGTATGTAAAACTGTAGTGCCGTTTAAGGCTTCTTCAACGGTAATTCCCAATGTTTTATAGATGGTTGATTTTCTTGACACTCCTAATAAAATCGGCTTTTTAAGTATCGAAAACGCATCCAAATTTTTCAGTATCGCAAAATTTTGTTCAACACTTTTACTAAATCCAAATCCGGGATCAAGAATCAGGTCTTTTATTCCTGCTAATGAACATGCTGCCACTTTATTTATAAAATAATCAAGAACCTCCTCTATTACATCACCTTGAATGGTATTACTATGCATGGTTTCAAAATTTCCCTTTCGGTGCATACAAATAAAGGGAACGGCATATTGAGAAACGGTTGCCAGCATTTCCTTATCGAATTGCCCACTACTAACATCATTTATCAGGCTTGCCCCGTTAAAAATGGCTTCTTTAGCAACTTTGGAATGAAATGTGTCAACTGAAATTAGTGTATCAGGAAATCGACGATAAATAGCATCCATAATTGGAATCACTCGAACTAACTCTTCTTCCTGCGACAAATGGATGCTTCCGGGTCGGGTACTTTGCCCTCCGATATCCAATATTAAAGCTCCTTCAGAAACCATTTTTTCTGCCATCGCAAGCCCCAGATCAATTGTTTTCGTACGGCTAGGGTGATAAAAGGAATCTGGTGTGACATTAATAATCCCCATCACGATGGGTTGATTAATAACGAATAGTTTTCCTTTACAGTTTAGTGTGAACATAGTCTGTATTCAATTAACTTGCATTCTTATCAAAGATATTACCAAAGTAAATAAAGTAGTAACAATATATGATGAATACCAATCAGCAATATGATGATGCAGTAAAAGCATGCAAAAGTATCTTTATCAAAAAAACGAAGGATTATGGAACGGCCTGGCGTGTTTTGAGACCCATTTCAGTAGTGGATCAAATTTTCATCAAAGCACTAAGAATTAGAACCATACAAGACTTGAATACCCAGAAAATAGGAGACGATATCACCTCAGAATTTAAAGGCATTGTAAATTATGCGGTAATTGGTTTAATTCAATTAGCCTTAGATGAAGCAAAAGTGGAAGAATTAGAGGTTACACATATTGATAGTCTGTACCAACAATATATCGCATTTGCGAAAAATACCATGATGGATAAAAACCATGATTATGGAGAAGCCTGGCGAGAAATGAGCCAACAAAGTTTCGCAGACTTAATCCTGGTAAAACTTTTGCGAATCAAACAAATTTTAGCCAACGATGGCAAAACACTAATCAGTGAAGGAATCGATGCCAATTATGTGGATATTATCAACTATTCGTTATTTGCTATTATTTTAATTGAAGAAGGTAAACATTAAACAGGTTATGAAAAATTTACTCGTAGTTATTCGATGGTTGGTAGGCCTATTATTTATTTTTTCAGGATTAATCAAAGCAAATGATCCTTTAGGTCTGAGTTATAAAATGCAAGAGTTTTTTGAAGTATGGTCTTTAAACGGCTTGCATGATTATACACTTTCATTATCAATAATGATGAATGTTTTTGAAGTATTAGCAGGTGTTGCAGTAATCATTGGCTGGCGTATGAAATTGTTTAGTTGGTTATTATTATTACTAATTATATTTTTTACATTTTTAACAGGATATGCATTGTTTTCAGGAAAAATAAAAACCTGTGGCTGTTTTGGTGATTGTTTACCTATTACCGCCGATCAATCTTTCGGAAAAGATATTTTCTTATTGGTATTGATACTGATCTTATTTTTTGCGAAAGATAAAATCAAGTCAGCCCTTAGCCCTGTTGCTGCGATTTTTTTATTATTGGTAGTTACTGTATCCACCACTTATGGACAATTCTATGTTCTTAAACATTTGCCCTTCGTAGATTGTCTCCCTTATAAAAAAGGGAACAACTTATTAGAACAAATGAAAACACCCTCAAATGCAGTACCTGATGTATTCTCGATTGTTTTTACCTATAAAAAAGAGGGTAAGGAACTTGAATTTGATCAACTACATTTTCCCGCTGATTTTGATTCCACCTATGAATATGTTAACAGGAAAGATAAACTAGTTAAAAAAGGAAACGGTTTACAAGCAAAAATTACAGATTTTTCTTTACAAACTTTAAATGGCAACGACACCACCTATGCTGTACTTGGGCAATCTGGATATTACCTTTTTCTCATGGCAAAAGATATGGATCATGTACAAGATTGGGCACCCGGATTTGAAGAGGTTGTCAAAGTCGCAAAACAAAAAAACCTTTCACTTTTGGTGGTTACAGCAGATGCAGACAAGGCCCAAACACTATTTTTACAAACCAACATTGTGAAATGTGATGCAACTGTTCTTAAAACAGCAGCCAGAGTTACACCAACCTACTTTATCATGCAGGGACCAAAAGTGATCGATAAAATAAGTTACCTAGATGCGGATTTATTATTGAAGGCAATTGATCAATTGAAATAATTAAGGCAATCAGATGTATCGCTTTCTCGCTAAAAAAATAGTATATGGTTACTTTGTCTTAGTTGGCGTTGTTGTGGTTGTTTTTTTTCTTTTTCAAGGTTTTGGAGATCCGGCAAGGCTTGTATTGGGTCAGGCAGGAGATAGTACCACCATTCAAAATATCCGAAAAGAACTGGCACTTGACCAACCTAAATGGAAACAGTTCGTCCTTTACTTAAATGATGTTTCACTCATTTCCATTCATTCAAGTTCAGAGATTCAAAAAAAACAATTAAAGGGATTTTTTATTGGTAAAAATCAAAAAATTGGCCTTAAAGTCCCTTATCTACGCCGGTCTTACCAATCAAAAAGAGAAGTAGGTGACCTGTTAATGGAAGCATTACCCGGTACTATCTTATTAGCATTTACGGCCATGCTTCTGGCAACCATTGTTGGTGTACTACTGGGAATTTTAGCTGCGGTAAAACAAAATACTTGGATGGACACATCCTCAGTTTTTGCAAGTGTACTGGGCATTTCTGCACCTTCCTTTTTTATGGGGATTATCTTAGCCTACTTATTTGGTTTTGTTTTAAGTGATTATTCAGGTTTACATATGACAGGCAGTCTATTTTACATTGATGCTTTTAATGGAAAAAACTTACAATTTAAAAACTTACTATTACCGGCCATTACATTAGGTATTCGGCCATTGGCCATTATCACACAATTAACCAGAAGTTCTATGCTGGATGTTCTTGATCAAGACTATATCAGAACTGCTTATGCTAAAGGACTGACCAAGAAAGATGTACTATTTCGCCACGCCTTGCCTAATGCACTGAATCCGGTAATAACGGCTATTACTGGTTGGTTTGCAGAGTTACTAGCTGGTGCTTTTTTTGTTGAGTATATTTTTGGATGGAAAGGAATTGGAAAAGTAACGGTTGATGCATTAGAAAAATTGGATTTCCCGGTAGTGATGGGAAGTGTATTGGTAACAGCCACTTTTTTTGTGCTGGTTAACTTACTGGCCGATGTTCTTTATGGGGTTGTTGATCCAAGGGTGCGGTTAAAATAAGGGTATGCGATATAAAAAAATAACTGGTCATCCCAAATAGAAGTAATTACTTTATTTAATGATTACTTCATTGATCACTATTTCTCCAAACGCTTCATTTACCCGATCAATGATTTGTTGTTTTTGGTACAACAATTCATTTTTCAAAGGTCCCACGGCTGTATAAATAAATAACTTTTGATTTATAATTTGAATTTTATCGGTGTATTTGGCAATCGTTTTACCCATTAGTTTTCCCCATATTTCTTCTATCTGTACAGCACGTATTCCATTCCGAAGATGGCTTTTTCTAAGAAACCCTTTTATGGCATCGCCGATATGTGATTCTGACATATGGTGAAGGTAATTAATAGTTAATAGTTAAAAGTTAAAAGTTAAAAAATATTCTAAATAAATTATATATGTAAATCTAACTTCACTATTAACTATGGCGTTGTTGCATGAATAAATACAGCATTATCAATGGTTTCAGCAGATTAAAAGTAAAAATAAGTTCAAAAATGGCCCTTTTTGTATTTTTTATTCCTC
>JAYTSC010000514.1:0-7489 GCA_043745885.1 Bacteroidota bacterium
TATCTATCCGATTTAATTTTGAATTAATAACTAAAATAAATGTTATGAAATTAATTATCACAAAACTGTTTTTTATAAGTGCTTTAGTGATGTTACTGAACGCTTGTAAAAAGGACGAAGCACAGCAATTCTATTCCGGCGGAACAACACCTGTTCTAGCTGCATCAGTGAGCGGTACCATTCCACTCTCATTTGCTGCGGAAGATCAGCAAGCAGTAAAGTTCAGCTGGCCTAACCCTAATTATCAATTTGCTAACGGAATAAGTTCGCAAGATGTATCCTATACGATTGAAATTGATAAAACCGGCAACAATTTTGCTGGGGCAAACAAAGTGTCATTATCTATTGCAAAAGACTTGGATATTACCTATACCCAAAAACAATTCAATATTATTTTGAATGCTTTGAAACAAACCGTTTCCGTTGCTTATGGTATTGATATACGACTGGTATCTACTATTAATAGTGTAGAAGCTACAAAACTTATTTCCAATGTGCTCAAGTTTACTGTAACTACTTACAACCCTCCTCCAAAAGTAGAAATTCCTACTTTAGGCAACCTTTGGATTGTTGGTAATGCTACCGGAAATGGTTGGAATAATCCACTTCCCACTCCCTATGATGTATCCCAGAAATTCACTAAAGTGTCTAATACACTCTATGAAATTACTCTTCCAATGTTAACCGGAGGCGGATACAAATTAATTCAGGAACAAGGGGTGTGGGGTTCACAATACCATGCGTTAGACAATAGTGCAGTTTTATTTGGGTATTTTGAAAAAAAGGATGCTGATCCCCAATTTCCATCTCCTACTGTAGCAGGTATTTATAAAATAACTGTCAATTTTCAGGACGGAACTTATACCCTTACAAAACAATAATTTTTTAAATGAAGGGATTGATAATTGATAATTATTAGTTCATTCAACAAAAAGAAAATTTATGAAAATACTATTAAAAATAAGCTTGATTACTGTAATGATTGCTGCAGTGCTTACAGCTTGTAAAAAAGTGGAAAGTTTGCCTACTTATTTAAATGGCACCCCGGCAACAATGCAATTATCTGCTTCTGCCATTACACCAACGATAGCAGATACCAGTAAAAACGTTCTTACTTTTAACTGGTCCAGTCCGAATTATACTGTTGATTCTACTACTGTTAAATATATTTTGGAATTAGATTCAAGCGGAAGAAACTTATCCAAAGCAGTTTCTTACACAATAACAGGAAAACTACTGAAAGATTTTACCGGAAGGGAAGTGAATAACCTAATGGTAGGCTTCGGATTTCCGCAAGGAGCTGCTGGAAAATTAGATGCTCGTATTACTTCTTCTTATTCCAATAATAATGAGCTATACAAATCAGGAATCGTTTCCGTTTTAGTTACACCTTTTAAAGACTCATCTTTATTGGCAACAGAAAAGTCTACTGTGGTTTGTACTTTGGCTACTTCCAATCTTGCTTCTAATACTTTTACCTGGGGGCCTTCCTTTAAAGGTTTGTCGGGAACGGTAGCGTATAGTCTGGAGTATGATTCTGCGGGCAAGAAATTTGCAACACCTCAACCAATACCTGCTGGAACATCACTTAGTTTAGTAATGACACAGGCAAACATGAACACAACAGCCCTGAATTCGGGTATCGCAGGTGGTACTAGTGGTAGAGTCCAGTATAGAATTAAAGCAACAACTTCTACAGGAACCACTGTATACTCTAATCTGGTTTTTGTAACTGTACAAAGTTATATACCCATTTTAAGATTTTATATACCTGGTGGATACCAGGCTGCTACCGGTAATGGTAATGATTGGGATCCTCCAACGGCACCTGAAATGATTCGTGACCTTCGTCCGGGACTGAATAATAATATGTACTACATGTATATGTATCTCCCGGCAGGTAAGGAATTTAAATTTACTCAGGGACGTGCTTGGGATATAAATTATGGTGGTAGCAATGGGGTTCTGGCTGCAAATGGTGCTAATTTAAGTGTTCCAACTTCAGGCTATTACCGAATCACAATTGATGTGGCTAAAATGAAATATGATATACGTGCTGGCAGAATGGGATTTGTTGGCGGTGCAACTGGTGCAGGTTGGGATCCGCCTAGTGTTTACCCTAATTATGCATTAGGAAATGCTGGTACTAATTTATTTGTTGGGGTAACAGATCTGGCTGCCGGTGAGTGGAAAATGATTGATAATAACGCATGGAATAATGGTAGCAATGCAGTTGATGAAACCAGAAGTTATGGCACACCCTTAGGCGACGGAAGCACCATGGAAATAAATGGTGGAAATTTTGGAAGTGTTGCTGCTGCAGGTAGATACAGGGCTATCTGGGATGGACGAGATGTAAATAAAATAAAATACTTTATTAGTCCTGCTACAGAAATGAGGGTAGTAGGAAATGGTATTAATAAAGCCGGTGTTAATGATTGGGATCCCCCAACCTCTCCACAAATGACCTATTCCGGAAATGGCATTTGGACCATCACCATTGCATTAAAAGCGAGTTTGGAAATAAAATTCCTTGCCGGTAATGCATGGGGAGCATTTGATTATGAAGATAATAGCAACCAAAGTCAGGCAACAGGAGTTGCAAAAGCAATCAAATGGGAAGGTGGCAACAATTTTAAAACACCTGTTGCTGCAGGAACCTATACTATCACCCTAGATGAAAACAAACAAACTGTAACCATCAATTAATATTATTTCAACATTCAGAACAACGCCTTCCTTAAAAAGAAGGCGTTTTTTTTTAATAAAACGTGCTAATAATGATGATGATTCATATTATTGTTTTCTCTAAACCTTCTATTAGCATTGATAGGCCAATTTCAATCAACCCGAATGAAAACAATGCTTACATTGCATTACTAATAATTCAATATGCTACATTCAATGACTGGTTACGGACGTTCTGAAGAAACCTTGAAGGATAAAACCTATTTAGTTGAAGTTCGTTCGCTTAACGGAAAACAATTTGACTTACGATTAAATATTCCTTCTTTATTGAAACCCTTTGAATTTGAAATACGCAGTATTCTGAATGAAGGCTTACAAAGAGGAAGTGTTGAGTGTAATATTAACATCAAACAAAATGGAGCCAGTAAGCCTGTTTCCATTAATACAGATTTAGCAAAAGCCTATTTTGAACCTGTAGCCCAATTAGCAGCGGAACTTAAATTGCAAACCGGTGATATATTAAGTACTATTTTAAAATTGCCTGATGTAATAACCCCATCAACCGAAATGCTAAGTGATGAAGAATGGCGTTTTTTTGAAAAAGTTGTTAAAGATGCTATTGTACAATTAAACAGGCATAGAATGGATGAGGGCAAATCTATTGAAACCGATTTGTTGCTACGCATTACAAATATTGAAGCGTATCAAAATCAAATTGCTGAATTAGAACCCCAACGCAGAACCAAGATTAAAGAGGGCATTGTAAAAATTCTGGAAGAGAATGTAGGGAAAGAAAATTATGACGCTAATCGAATGGAACAAGAACTAATTTACTATATAGAGAAAATCGATATCAGTGAAGAACAAGTACGTTTAAAAAATCATTGTGATTATTTCAAATTAATATTAGCAGACAAAGAAACAAGTAAGGGTAAAAAATTATCTTTCATTTTACAGGAGTTCGGTAGAGAAATAAATACCACGGGATCTAAGGCATATGACTCAGCTATTCAGAAATGTGTGATACTCATGAAGGATGAGTTAGAGAAAGCAAAAGAACAGATATTAAATGTTTTATAATAAATGCGTCCAAAACTTTAATAATAAGCCATATAATGTCATTTTACCCCTTCTAAAAAGAAACACAATAAAAGTACCCTTCGTCTCTAAGTCTCCGCGTTAATTTTCCAATCTTCTTTCTAAAATAGAATGAAATAATGGGATATCAAAAACCCCTTCCCTTTCTCTATCTTTGTCGTAAATCTGCTTTTGTGAAAAAATACCTCATCTATTTATGTTTTTCCATATTAGTCGCCGGGTGTTCAACTTTAGATGTATTCGAAAAGACTGCATTTTTCGCCACACATGAATGGAAAAGTACAGATAAACCCTCTTTTACTTTTACCATTGAGGATACCCTTTCTACTTATCATATTTTTGTTATACTACGACATGAAGATGCTTATCGTTTTAACAACATCTGGCTTAATATCTCAACCCAGGCACCGAACGAAAAGGCAAAAACCCAACTGATTAATGTAACATTGGCAGACAATAAAAAGGGTTGGCTGGGTACGGGAATGGATGATGTGTTCGACCATCGTGCAAGTATCACAAGGCAGCCGGTTAAACTGAAAAAAGGGAATTATACTTTCACTCTGCAACAAAATATGAGAGAAGAACCTTTGCAATTTGTTTTGAACACCGGAATCAGGGTTGAAAAAGTTAAATTATGAAACGCATAGTACAACCTCAGAAACTGGTAGTTGTGTCTTTTGTCTATTGGGTATTGTTAACTTATATGATAGCCGCACTATTATTTTGGTTTACAGAATTAGAAAAACAGAACCGAGACATTACACAAATTAAACGGAACGAATTAAAAAAGGATTCACCTACTTATTATTCGGAAAGTATTAAAATTGAAGAATTAAAAAGTAGAAAAACAACCCAATATATTGGGGAAGGTTTTACATTTCTCATACTGATTATTGTGGGAGCTATTTATGTTTATCGTGCTGCAAGGAAACAGATAAAGCTTTCACAACAACAGCAAAACTTTATGATGGCTATAACGCATGAATTAAAAACGCCAATAGCCATTGCCCAGCTTAATTTAGAAACACTCCTGAAGCGAAAATTGGAAGAGGAAACACAGAATAAATTAATTAACAATACACTGCAGGAAGCCAATCGTTTAAATACACTTTGCAACAACATTCTCTTTGCATCCCAATTAGATGCAGGGGCTTACCAGACTAATAAAACAGAAATAAACTTTTCTGATCTATTGGGTGGATGTTTAGATGATTTTAAAAATCGTTTTCCACAGCGAAAAATTTTAGAAAGCCTTACCGAAAGTGTTTATTTGAATAGCGAGTCATTACTTCTACAAATGTTAGTAAACAACCTTTTAGAAAACGCAGCAAAATATTCATCAAAAGAGTCACTCATTTCTGTTACGCTTGTTCAACAAAATAGCCAATCAATACTTACCGTTAGTGACGAGGGTATTGGAATTACTAATAGCGAAAAACAGAAAGTTTTTGAAAAATTTTATAGAACCGGCGACGAACATACCAGAAGTGCCAAGGGAACAGGACTTGGTCTTTACCTCTGCAAAAAAATATCAGAGAGCTGCGGAGGCATCATTTCTGTAAAAGATAATTATCCAAGAGGGTGTATATTTACTGTGTCATTACCCATCGCATGAATAAAGCAAAGGCAATTATTTTATTAGTTGAAGATGAAGAAAATCTGCACGAAGCATTGAAGCTCAATCTTGAAATGGAAGGATATGAGGTAGAATCTGCTTATGCCGGCAATGAAGCCTTGCACAAAATCGGAAACGAATACTTTGATCTGATTATCATGGATATTATGCTCCCGGAAATTGACGGAATTAGTATAACAGAAACGATTCGTTTAAGTAATAATGAAGTGCCCGTTTTAATGTTGAGTGCAAAAAACACAAGTGCTGACCGCGTATTGGGTTTAAGAAAAGGAGCCGATGATTACCTCACGAAACCATTTAATCTGGAAGAATTATTATTAAGAGTAGATAAGCTGATAGACAAAAGCAAAAAAATGCAAATCAAAGAACACGTGGGTGATCTGTTTCATTTCGGAAAAAATAAAATTGATTTTAAAGCGCAGAATGCAATAGCTTACAATGGCCAAACGGTGGCGCTAAGCAAAAAAGAAGCACAATTGCTTAAACTACTTATCGAAAACAAAGGTGAAGTTGTATCCCGTGAAAAAATACTACAAATGGTTTGGGGTTACAACGTTTACCCAACGACCAGAACCATTGATAATTTTATTCTTTGTTTCCGTAAATATTTTGAAGAAGACAGCCGAAATCCAAGGTACTTTCATTCAATAAGAGGCGTTGGTTACAAATATACAGATTGAAAACACGCTATCCCATTTCTTCCTTTATTAGCAATAAATTATTAAAATATTCGTTTATCGTTTGCAAATAATCCCCACATGCCGCTACAAACATTACTAGATTTTCTTGAGCCGGTTAGTATCACAAAAATCTCAAATGATGAGGGGTATAAAGATACGCAATTGGGCAAACACATTGCTGTTTATGAAGATTCATTGCCGGATATAACCGCTGTGGATATGGTGATTCTGGGTTGTGGTGAAATGCGTGGAATTGGGCAACAGTATACAAATAAAGAATCGCCCAATGCCATTCGAACTGCTTATTACCAATTATATCATTGGCATACAGAAGTAAAAGTGGCCGATTTAGGTAATGTGAAATGCGGATCAAGCTTACAGGATAGTTATGCCGCCTTACGCACCGTAATTAGAGAATTGGTTGAAATGGGTAAAAAAGTAGTTATTATCGGTGGGTCGCACGATAATACACTTGCACAATACCAGGCATATGGAGCAATGAATAAAATAGTTGATGCGGTCTGTGTAGATTCTAGAATAGACTTGGATATGGACAGTTTACTTCCGGCTGATCAGTTTTTAGTTGAGTTATTTACCGGTGTTCCTAATCACCTAAGACATTATACCCATATAGGATTCCAGAGTTATTTTATGCATCCGCAAATGCTGGAAACAATAGATAAACTTGGTTTTGATTGCTTTCGGGTTGGGAAAGTTAAAGAAGCCAT
The DNA here is from genome assembly GCA_043745885.1 of Bacteroidota bacterium. Classification (GTDB taxonomy): domain Bacteria; phylum Bacteroidota; class Bacteroidia; order Chitinophagales; family Chitinophagaceae; genus Sediminibacterium. The sequence goes on from JAYTSC010000514.1 coordinate 6,831, forward strand.
TGAGGAAATGGAACCACCCATCCGTAATAGTGATTTATTTAGTTTTGATATGGCTGCTATCCAATATGCACATGCCCCTGCTAACCACACAACGCCAAATGGTTTTAGCGGAGAAGAAGCCTGTACTTTAATGCAATATGCCGGATTAAGTAAAAACTGTAGTAGTATTGGTATTTATGGATATATTCCTGAACAGGATAATCACCAAATGACAGCCAAACAGATTTCGCATATGTTGTGGTATGTTATGGATGGGATAAACAAAAGCAAACAGGAAGCCACTCTGGATAATAGAACTGAGTTCGATGAATTCAATATTGCCTTTGCCGAACTTGAAACTGTTTTTCTCCGTAGCAAACGCACCGGTCGTTGGTGGATGCAATTACCTGATGGCAAATTTATCGCCTGTAGTTACCAAGACTATTTGTATGCAAGTAATAACGATATTCCCGAAAGATGGTTAAGGGCAGTTGAGAGAAGTTAGAAGTTTGTCTATCGAGGTGTGTTGAATAAAATTCCAATAACAACATCATGTTAAACCTCGTACTTATAAGAATAATACATACAGCTGCGAATAAATTGTAGACTAGATTATCTTAGATTCTATTCAATCTTCCAAAATGATAAAATTAAATAAATACGTATTATTATCCTTTTGT
>JAYTSC010000515.1:0-3779 GCA_043745885.1 Bacteroidota bacterium
GCTTTGTTATTGCCTATATGCATTATAATGACAATAAGTACCGGTGCAGTAAGGCCGTACAAAATGGCGGTATATAGTAATGCTTTAATAGGTGAGATATGTAAAAAGTTGAGTGATAGACCAACCAATAATGAAATGATGATGGACACATAAAACGATTTGGCTTGGGTAAATTTTTTATCCAAGCCTGCTTTCCAACCGAATGTTTCGGCTAGCATATAAGACTGTGCGCCTGCTAATACCGGAATGGCTAAAAGGCCGGTACCGATTACACCAATAGCAAAAATTAAATACGTTAGTTTACCTGCAAGGGGTTCCAATGCTTTAGCTGCTTGGTCAACCGTATCAATTTGCCTGATTCCTGCCTGATACAAAACAGTTCCTGTTGTAAGGATGATAAAGAACATGACCATATTGGAAAAAGCCATACCAAAATTCACATCTATTTTCATATCGTCAAGTATACGTTTGTTTACTATTATTTTTCTTTTACTGTGGGCAATACTTTCCGCCTCCATAGTTGCCTGCCAGAAAAAAAGATAGGGTGAAATGGTGGTTCCCAAAATAGCAACCAGGATAGATAAAAATTCTTTATTGATTTGTAAAGTTGGAATAACTGTATGTTTTAGAACATCGCCCCAATCTTCTTTTACCATAAAGGGAACCATTACATATAGAAGCAGGGTTAAACAAAGCCATTTTAAAATTTTTGCAATTTTTTGGTAGGGAAACTGCACAATCACATACATTAATATGGCGGTTAACACTACACAATATAAATCTATGGGAACACTGGGGATCAGCATATGTGCTACTGCACCCATACTTTGGATATCAGATCCAATATTCAATGTAATGGCCGGAAAACTAAACAACAGCATCAGGTACAAAACTGATTTGGGATAATGTTCACGCAACGTAACGGTTAAACCACTTGTGGTTACCAGTCCAATTCTTGCGCACATTCCCTGTACAGCTGCCATCATAGGAAAAGAAAACAGGGCTGTCCAAAGAGTAGCATACCCAAATTGTGCGCCGGCCTGAGAATAAGTGGCAATACCGGAAGGGTCATCATCACTGGCACCGGTTATTAAGCCAGGGCCCAGTATCTTTATCAATCTTTCCCATCTGGTCTTCTTTTTTCTGGGGATATTTTCTTTTAGTGTTTGCATGTATACTGCAAAGTTGTGGAATTGTTTTGAAAGTAAGTGCAGAATACTATTTCCGTTCGTGTTTCAGTTTGAAATTTTAGTAAGCTTTTGAACAAAAAATCTGCGTCTTTGCCATTGCGTGAATATTTTGCTCGCAAAAGCAGTTAAAGTCGTTTTCAATTTTGGAACTGAGAGACTTTCGTATTTCCTACAAAATAAGTAACATTAAGGTTTGCATTTTCTTATAGCCTTACCATTTTATAAATGGCGATTGGTGGCTTAAAATATTGTTCATTCTCCCGTTGACGGTATATTTTACGCAACACCGTCATGCCTTTCACTACTCTTCCAAATGCAGAAAATCCTTGTTTATCTGCTATATTTTCTCCGCCAAAATCTAAACCAGGTTGTTTCCCTAAACAAATAAAAAACTCTGTACCTGCAGTACCCGGTGCAGATCTGGCTAAAGAGATTACGCCATCGGTATGTTTGATACCCGTTTGTTGGGTTGACTCATGAGAGATACCCGGAATACTTTGCGCCTTTGTAATATTTGTTTTCCAAATACCTCCCTGAATTAATTCTGTTTTAGGAGCATTGGAGGGTTGATTTTCTAAATTTAAGACGCGATAAAAATTGCTGTTTTCAAAAAATCCCGAATCAATATAAGAAAGAAATGCACCAACTGTTTTGGGGGCTTTATCGGCAAATAACTCTAATTCAATATTTCCTTTTTCTGTTTGTATTTCGATGTGTGGTGTGTGGGAGTTGGTTTGTTGGCAGGAAATAGCGAAGAGAAGTAAAAATAATATAGTTGGATTCATTCGCATGATTTTTTTTACTGCAGGAGGCGGGGAGGCGCTGAGGGTTAGGGGATTATTTCGAATAAAAAGAATTGTGTTTTTTCGAAAAAGGCAAAATTATTGTCGGTAACTAGTAACAACGTTTTGTGCCCATTGGGTAAAGTGGGACCAAATGTAACACCCTCTACATTATCTACATAAATACCCAGTGAATCCATATTGAGTAATAATTTTCTAGAAACAAATGTAGCAGGTGGTTTTTGTAATAAAGAAACATTTTCTTGGATGTTTGTCGCTTTCTCTAAATCAGCCATAAATATTTTAATCGTACAAGGCAATCTACCTGTTGAAAACGACCTTTCCAATACAATGAGTTTTTTATCTGTTACAGACAAAATATCCGGAATGCCGTTAACCATAAATTTGTCAGCGGGAGTAGCCGGGTAGGCAACGGGATCTAGTTGATAGGCATATTGCCCGGTATTTATTTTAGATTCCACATCAAACCGATATATCCGAATCCAGGGATGGTTATCTGTGAGGTCTGCTCTGGGTCCATCTTCATATAAGGGCTCTTCAACATTTACGAATAGGGTTTTAAAGTCTTTAGAAAAACTCATCCCTTCTAATACCCCATTTTGGCGTGGCCCTTTTTCAATTGCATGCATCCGCAGATTATCAGGCAGGGGAAAAGTATCGATAAATTTTCCATCAATAGAAATGAGCGTGATAGCCGGATTTTCTAACACCGTATCTTTTTCCCGAACAATTCTTTCGCCTTCACTTGTCCAAATCATTTGTTTACGAACAGCATCATATCGCAATGCTTCCGGATCAGGCGTATGTGAAGGATCTTCTTTGGAAGATGGGTAAGCTACCCCTGTTTGTTGCAATAAGGTTGTCACATTTACAAAAACAACGCTATCTATTTTCTTTTGATTAAAGTAAACTTTTGCAGTATAAAACCGGGCAGCATTAATAGCAGACCTATCATCACTGATTAAATAGTAAACATCATTTGCTTTATCATAGTCTATTCCTGATAATCCTCCAACAGTTGTGCCTTTATAATTCAGGTTATGGGGTATTTCATATACATCAATAAATTTCAGGCTGGTTATGGTCTCCGCAGGAATACCGGAGAGTTTTTTACCTGTAGAACAGCTAGTAAAAAATAAAATAGGAAATACAAAAAGTAAATATTTTTTCAAATGAGGGTATTTTATTTGGCTTTTTTATTTTTATTAGAAAATAGCCAGGGCAATAATTTAGGTTCTATAAAAGCGGAGTCCCAACTGTTATGTCCCATCGTTGGGTATTCTGTGTAAGTTACATTTTTATCGCCTCTAGCAATTAGATTCTTATATAATTCACGGTCAGATTCAGGTGATACCGATTTGTCCATTGCTCCATGAAATATCCAAAGAGGCATATTGCCGGCGCTTTCCATATACAAAGGAATGTTACATGCACCACAAATTGGAAAAGATGCAGCAAAATAACCTGGATAACGGATCAGCATATCATAAGTTCCAAAACCTCCGATAGATAATCCTCCCAAGTATATTTTTTGCTTATTTACTATTTTATTAGCCACCATTCCATCCATTAATTCTTTTACCAATTTTGTAGATGTACTTGGGCTTTCATTAGAAAGGAAAATTCGTTTGTCGTTATCTCTTTTTATTTTAACCCATGCACTGTCTTTCGGGCATTGCGGAAAAACAACAATGGCAGGAAATTTTTTTCTGTTTTTTTCTGTCAAAAACATTTTACCGCCATGTATGAGTTGGGCTTCATTGTCACTACCCCTCTCTCCAGAACC
>JAYTSC010000516.1:0-3889 GCA_043745885.1 Bacteroidota bacterium
GACGAATAACAAACAAAGTTGTTTATAAAGAGAAAGCCCTGAATAGCAAAATATAAAATTTCGATAAAAAGATTCTGAGAAATAAAAATTTATAAATGAATATAACAATCATATCCGGTAGTCCCAGAAAAGACAGTGTATCACATAGAGTGGCACTATTCTTAAAAAAAGAATTGACAGAAAAGACAAATCATACAATCGATATCATTGATGTGCGTGAATGGAATCTGCCCTTACTACAACATGTATTTTTTAGTGTTGAAAAAACACCTGACAACTATAAGCTCTTGGCCACAAAGATGTTCGCTGCAGATGCTTTTATTCTAGTAACTCCCGAATACAATGGAAGTTATTCGCCCGCACTTCAGAACCTGTTTGATCATTTTCCGAAGCAAAGTCATAAGGCATTTGGAATCGTAACCGCTTCCCCCGGCGCAATGGGTGGCTTGCGATCATCCCAACAGCTTCTTTTGTTGGTTCCGGCATTATTTGGAATCGCTTCTCCTAATATGTTGATAACACCTCAGGTGGATAAGAAATTTGATGCGGAGGGTAATTTGACAGATCCGGGCTTTTCTAAAGCGATTGATACATTTATTAGTGAGTTTATTTGGCTGGCTGAGACACTTCACCCCGAAATAAGTACTGTATACAATTAACTTAAAAAAATGTGGCGGAGTTGTAACTTCGCCACTTTCTTTTAATAACCACCATGAGCGACGATATCAAACACGAATGTGGCCTAGCCTACATTCGATTGCGAAAACCTTTCTCTTATTTCCTGCAAAAGCATGGATCCGTAACCTACGGTTTAAATAAGCTGTACTTGTTAATGGAGAAACAGCATAATAGAGGTCAGGATGGGGCAGGAATAGCTACCGTAAAACTCAATACAGAACCCGGTAGCCCATTTTTACACAGAATGCGTAGCAGTGCACAACAACCCATTGCTGATCTTTTCTATAAAATTGGACAGGATATTGCAGAATTAGAAAAATATCAGGTAGATATCAAATCTCACCCGGGTTTGATGAAAGGACATTTACCTTTTCTGGGCGAACTATTATTGGGCCATTTACGCTATGGAACCCAGGGCAAAAACAATGTAGAGTTTTGCCATCCCTTTATTAAAAGAGACCTGATGCCCGGAAAAAACCTGGCACTTGCGGGCAACTTCAATCTAGTAAATACCGATGAGCTGTTTGATCTTATCAAAATGCATCCGGGCGACTTTCAAAAACAAAGTGATCTGGCTGCTATGATGGAAGTTTTACATCATTTTATTGCATTGGAAGATGAGCAACACCCCAACGCCGCAGATATATCCAATGCATTAAAAAAAGCCACCCCTTTGTTTGATGGTGGGTACACCATTGGTGCATTATTGGGTAACGGTTACAGCTTTGTGATGCGTGATGCACATGGAATTCGACCTGCCTATTATTATATTAACGATGAAGTAATTGTTGCTGCCAGCGAAAGAGCGGCTATCAGAACCACTTTCAATGTAGGAGAAAATGAAGTACTGGAATTGATGCCGGGTACGGCCTTAATTGTTGATGATGCCGGTAACTATAAAATTGAGCAAATTTTAGAACCTAAAGAAAGAAGAGCCTGTAGTTTCGAAAGAATTTATTTTTCAAGAGGTAGTGATGAAAAAATTTATCGAGAAAGGATCGCACTAGGGCATCATTTGAGTAAAACGGTTTTAGATAGTATTAATTACGATTTGAAGAATACCATTTTCTCTTATATACCTAATACAGCCGAAGTAGCTTTTTATGGCTTGGTAAAAGGCATGGAAGAATACCTGAACAAAATAAAAGTGGAAAGAATACTTAGTTGGGGTAATGATTTTACAGCGGAGAAATTAGAGGAGATGGTAACAAGAAAAATCCGACAGGAAAAAATTGCTATCAAGGATGTTAAACTCCGAACTTTTATTACTGAAGATGTTAACCGTAATGAAATGGTTCAGCATGTGTATGATATAACCTACGGCACTGTGCGCCGAAATGAAGATACATTAGTAGTGATAGATGATAGTATAGTAAGGGGTACCACATTAAAGGAAAGTATTGTTAGAATGTTATCACGTTTGCAACCCAAGAAAATCATTGTGGTTTCTTCTGCCCCACAAATACGATATCCTGATTGTTATGGTATCGATATGAGTAAACTCGGCGATTTTATTGCCTTCCGAGCAGCCATTGCTTTGCTGAAAGACCGAAATATGGAAAACCTTCTTGTGGAACTTCAGGAAAAAATTAAGGAAATGCAACATAATGACGAGTTGCATCTTGAAAACGTTGTACGTCAAATCTATAAGCCCTTTACAACCCTGGAAATATCTGATAAAATTGCCCAGTTAATTACACCGCTGGAAATGTCTGTACCCGTGGAAGTTATTTATCAAACCATTGAAGACCTGCATGAAAGCTGCCCTACCAATACCGGCGACTGGTATTTTACCGGAAACTATCCCACACCCGGTGGAAACCGAGTTGTTAATAAAGCCTTCTTAAATTATATGGAAGGGAAGAATGTGAGGGGGTATTAACTCTATGTAACCAAAAACAGGTAGTAATATTTTCCAATTCCCCTTTGCACCTACGCTGAAGCTTTAGCGCAAGGGTCAGGGGCCCAGAAGGTGAATTATACCCATTAGACATTAAAATGTGTTACTCTTGCAGTCCGTTGTTGATGTGAAGACACATCAACAACGGACTGATCGCCGTGATTGTGTCCTCACAATCACACTTAGCGTATTTGTAAAGTCTAAATGGTATTATACTCTATAACAAATTGCATTAATATTCATTCCTGAGCCTACAGAAGCAAACATCACTACATCACCCTTTTCAATTTCATGGGGTTCCATTAGATCATGTTTTACAAAATCGTATAATGTGGGAATAGTAGCAACCGAACTATTGCCATATTTATGAATACTCATTGGCATAATATTCGGGGGAACATCCTTAAGACCATACAACTTATATAAGGCCTTAATAAATCCTTCATCCATTTTTTCATTGGCCTGGTGAAGAAAGAATTTTTTTACATCGGTAACCTGTAATCCGCATTTATCTAAACAGGCCTTCATGGCAAGCGGTACATTTTTGATGGCATATTCATACACTTTTCGCCCTTTCATTTTCATGTATCGAATATCCGGATCAGCACCGGGGAAATTGGATTTACCAAAATGCAAATAATAGGCTTCATTTACACAATGACTTTGTACACCGGTAGCCAGAATTCCACTTTCGGTTTCACTAGCCGGGATGGCTTCAATTACTGAGGCACCAGCACCATCACTAAAAATCATACTGTCTCTGTCGTAAATATCAATCACACGACTAAGTGCTTCGGCTCCGATTACTAAACATTTAGATGCAATACCGGCTTTGATATAGGCATCTGCTTGAATGACTCCCTGAATCCAGCCGGGGCACCCAAATAAAATGTCATACGCAACACAATTGGGATTGTGTATCCCCAAAGAATGTTTTACGCGTGAAGATAATGCCGGTAAAACATCTGTCTGAATCGTATTTTTTAATACATTACCAAAGTTGTGTGCCACAATAATTTGATCAAGTGTTTCAGGATCAATCCCAGCGTCAATGATGGCTTTACGTGCTGCTATCGTGGCCATATCAGAGGTGTTCATTTCAGCATTTGCATAACGCCTCTCTTCAATACCTGTAATATCTTTGAACTTATCTACAATTTCGTTTGGGGCTATATTAATGCGTTGATGATCTTCTCCATAAAAATCCTGGGTAACAAAATCACTATTGGTTTTTATATTGGGAGGAATATAACTACCCGTTCCTGTTATAACAGTTCTTGTTTGTAGCATGAGAAGAATCGTTAGTGTTTA
>JAYTSC010000517.1:0-3808 GCA_043745885.1 Bacteroidota bacterium
TAAAGGTGAAGTGAATATTAGTTTCAATTCAACCTTACCACAAATAAATTCATATTGGGTTTGTGTAGCTGTAATCTGATCCGATTTTTGGATGGCTTGTTTATCAGTACTTAATGGCGTTTCACCCAGAAATTGGTACCTGATCCCATCTACAGTTAAAAATCCTTGTAGCGGATGATTTTTTCCTGTCCAATGTCGGGTACTTGAATTATTTAATTGATCTGAAAAAGACCAAATGCTAAAATAAGGATCATGGGTAATTAATGGATAAGCAGGTGGACGAACAGTTTGGGCTGATGAAATATTAAAAATCAAGACCCCAAGAAATAGAAGTTTTTTCATAAAAGATATTTATTTATTTGTTTGTTTATTTATTTGTTTATTAAAAATGCCATCTAGCAAAGGCCATTTATCAAAATCCCTATCAAGTGGTTTTGCATCCACTGTTTTAATTACCCATTTATCATTGGGTGAATGTACATCGTAAGTAATTTTATTTCCACCGGGAATTTGGAATTCAGTTTCGATACGATTATTATCCGAGTTTGCTTGTATTAATTTTTGCAGTAATGTTTGTGGATTTTGCTTGTCAGTAATCCATAAAATTCCGAAACTAATATTAGAATATACAGCGATTAAAAACTTTTGTGGTGTTTGATATATTTTCCAATTTTTATTTTCTGTAATTGCCTCTTGTCCTTTGGGAATAAAAACAGGCCCGGCAGCACAAGCGAAATTTTGATAAACACCCGTATTGTTCCATTTCATAAAATCAGTACCGGGCCCTGATAGATGGAATGACTGGTCTAATTTTTCTGCATGGTCATCTAAAAAAAGCATAATGGGACGGGCAACAATATCCGAAGCTTTTCCACGGTTAGTTCCACCTGCGGATAATAAATATTTATCCCCCGCTGCATAGATTTCAGGACATGTTTTATCACCATGACCAATCTTAATGAAATAACCATTCCCTTTATCGAATAATAGTTGAACAACCCTATCCGTGGGTCTATAGGGCATACAAGATCCCATAATCGCATGAACATCTGATCCATTTACATTTTGGTCTGGGGGGATATTCGGCAAGTAGGCAATCCATGACTTCATAAATACAGAATGGTAATCGTTAGTTATTTCATCAAAGCTCACTTTATCATACCTCCTGCGCATAGGAGCAAAATGCTTAAACTGGTAACTACCTAAGGCATAACACCAATTCATATAATCCAAAACATCTCTGGCTTCTTTTCTAATTTTATCTGATGCAAAAGCTTCCAGATTAAGTAAAGCAGTAATCGTATAGCCGGTATAAGGTAAAGAATTAAATTCATACAGACCTGCACTTCCCATCTCAATCAACAAAGCAGATAGTTTGTCTTCCATACCGTTGGCGATATTGTCAAAGAGCGGATTATTATTTCCTTTTACTTTTTTCCATTGATTTTTTAAATAGCGAGAACCCTCAGTCATTAGTAGGTGGTTTTCCGTTTCATCTACGGTACCCATTGTGCTGGGCGTTTTATAACGAAATTTACCTCCTTCTTCTATTAATAACACATCAACAAGGTGTTGGGTAGTTTCAGGAAATAGAATACTAGGTTGGTTTCCAAATAAGTAAAGGATAGTGGTAAGCACCGTCATTGTAAAATCATAATCACCATTTTTATTCATTGCCCAGGTAGATCCGGTTACACCCCAGGGAACTGTTTTAAGGATGGTAGCATTTACGTCAGCCAAGTCTTTTTTCAATAATAGTTTGGCTAATAAAATTCTCGGATTGTTTACCTTTCCCCCATCCGGATTAAGGTCTCTTTTTGCCCAACGATGGTAAATCGAATCGGCAAAGAGGGAATGAGCATTCCATTGTATTTTCCTTTCTACCGGAATTCCAATGTTTCCTTTAGTCAAAGAAGGACGACTATATACATTTTGAGCAAAAACTGAAGTGACAATTAGTTTAGCAATAAAATAAGTGATGACTACTGATAACCCTAATTTGAAATATTTTGTCATTTTCAGTTCATTTATATTTTGGGGCAAGAATTACCAAAGGCTCATTTACATTCCAATTTACTGGTATTTCATAGATAATTTTAAACATAAAGGGATAATAAGCAGGTGTCTCAATAGTGTTTTGAACCGAATCACGATCCATAACAACAGTACTTATTTTGTGAAGTGTTGTTTTGATACCTATTTGCATAGGCTCTAGATTCCAAGAATCTTCTTGAAAGTTTGCAGTGCTTTTATTTTTTGCATACACCATTATTTCAAATTCTTTGGCTGCAGGATCGGCCAAATAAATACTCATTTGCTTTTCATCAACCTGAACATTGGTCTTACCTTCACCAGGAACAAACATCCATCCCACATCTCCAACGGGAGATAACCAATGCATGGTTCCTGTTTTTAAAATATGAGATACTTTTCGGTTACCCCATAATCCTCCCATCATCCATTCTTTTTGGATATAGGCAGTTACTTTTTTTAATCTGTCCCCTTCATAATAATTTGAGGTAGTTCTTGAGAGAAAGCGGGGTTGATCAAATTGTTGAAATTGCATTAAAGCTTTTTTAGGCATTGAAATGCCCAAGTCAAAAACGCATACAATAAAATTAGATTCATTGTGCGGCCCGGCTTTTGCCGGTACTGTAGCAAATAATGGATTATCTACCGCTGCAGCAATCCATACCCCTACAATGGCAGTATATTTTTTCATATCCATACCATAACTCCTAAGATAAGGTCCTGAAATATTCTGAAGATTTGCGTTATAGAACTGAGCAAGGTCTAACCACAGATCTTTTTCCAATTCCTTACCCATTTGTTTGAACGCAGGTGAAACTGCCAATTCACGCCATAAAGCTAGTCCTGTAAAATCCACTCCATAATATGTGGGGGAATTGTATTCACAAAGTGTATTGTATTTTTGGAAGTTTGCATAGATCTGTTTTGCTTTTTTCAGCCCGGCAGCTTGCATATCCGGCATGTTAAATTTGGATCCAACATAATCCTGCATAAAAGAACTCATAATGGAAATATTATTATAATCCGGATTTACATTACGAATGATATCCCCCTTTGCGGTTTGAATAAGACAATTCTCCAAGTCTTTTCTAAAATCAGGGGGAAGTTGATTTTTAAACTTATCATAGATAATGATTAAGTCTGTACCTATGAACTCGCGCATATTGTCATCATAACTTTTATCATTTACACCCCCTTTAAAACCGCCATATCTTGGATTGCCGGGTTCTAAATTCTGAAGGCTAAATATCCATTTCATCACAATGATGGCATCTTGCAAATCTCCTGCTTTATTGCGGAAGCAAAGAGCTTCTGCCAGCCGCATTTTACTCCTTGTTCCTGATTTTTCATTTAGTGTTTCTGCTATTAAAGAGCCCTTTGGAAATTCTTCCTCCACAAAATCATCGAAAAGCTTTTTTGGATAGGTACTTAGTGTATGATAAGTAAATTTCTTTTGAAATAAATCATCCGATGGTGCTACCTGACTAAATCCGGGCTCAACATTATTTACAAATAAAATACCCAGAAATAAAATATGCAAAAAACTATTTTTCATACGCATTTTCATATAATTGATTTATAAAATAAAGTTTTCTTTTAAACGAATATCTGAAGAAGAAGCACCTACCAGCAGGGTAGAATACGCATAAGGAGCAAAGGCGCAAAGTTTTTCTTATCGATTTTTTCTTTGTTGGTTGTTTCCACCAACAAGAATTCCACCCTTTTCATCCTTGGTCGCCCATGTTCCCTCTTGTTTGTCTCTCCCAATTAAAATATT
>JAYTSC010000518.1:0-2809 GCA_043745885.1 Bacteroidota bacterium
GGAATGCCGGGCGATAGCACAGGATGACTTTCCAATTGAGCCTTTAATGGGCTTGTGAATACAGTAATTAGGAACAAGAGTACAAAACAGGTTTTTCTCATTTTATCATTATTTGGATAAACAAGTTCGAGATTTTTTTCAATATAAAATAATTAATAATGCCAATCAAAAGGTGAAATTCTGACTTATTTTTCGCCCTACTTACCCACCCATTTAAGTGAGGATTCGCAGATTTTCACTCATTAAATCTCTGTGATGAAAAAATTACAGGATAATAGGATCAGATTATCAATAAGGTATTAACCTTTCGTACTTCGTACCTCTCACATCGTACTTATCAACTGCTGATTATTAGCTTCATTGTTATTTTAATCTCCCCAAATAGCCGGATGCTCGGCAAAATAGGGAAGTGCAAAAGTGCCAAGAACACCGGTAATTAGCTCAATACCCAATGTCAATCCTCTTGCGCTTGCCGGCATAGCTTCTCCGCTAGGGAGCATATTTGGACCTAACGGAATAAATGCAACAATGGTTGTTAACGCAGCTGCGAAAACGATATATACCAGCAGCCCTTTCTTTTTGATATATTCCAATATTAATGAGTAAACAATACCACCCACTACCAACGTAGGAATGGTAAAGAAAATGATGGTATTTATATTTATATACTCCGCAAACTCGTAACCGGTTATTTTTCGATAGATAAGGTCAAATGCCAAACAAAGAATGGCAGTGGCAATGCCAACAAATAAGCCACCGAGTAGCCCCCTTGTAGAAAGGGAGTAACGATAAGAAGTGTCTTTGTTTTCCATTTCAATTGTTTTAATTGATGAATAATTATATGAACATGAATTCAAGAATAAATTATTTCACAAATCAAAATAGCAAGAGGAACTACTTTACTAATGCTAGGTAATAATGTTGTATTGGCTGATAGCAAATCCTGGCAAGGCAACTTTTCAAAGCAAAATTTACACTTTTTATTTGTTTATGCAATAAGAATTATAAAAGACGGGAAGAAAAAGAAAAAATATTCCGTTAAGACGACAAAATAATTTGTGTGAAATATTATTCCAGGTAAAAACATGACATTTACTTGAATTACAAGCAATTATTTAACCAATAAGGCCACCTGGTAATAATTATTAACCGCACCAATGAGTTCCGTTTTGATGTAAAAAGCTTCTGTAAAAAGTTTCAATGCATAAAACTCATGATTAGGAACATTGAACTCATCGAAAAATAAAATATCATTTTTTTTCAGGTAAGGATATAAAGTAGCTAATGAAAAAAGTGTTGATGAAAAAAGGTCCGCATCCAAGTGTATCACTTTTCTTTTATTATTTACTAAAAGATTTTTTAATAAAAAGGGCACCAGGGTTTCCTGGAAAAGTCCTTTAATAAAAGTTGCCCGATCATCGTTTAGGTTGGGAACAGCCGCATACATATCACCCTTATTAAAAAAAACACCCCAATTCTCTGGCAGGCCTTCAAATGTATCAAATCCATAAAAACGCGATGCCTCATTTTTATTAGCTTCCACCCACCATTCAAAAGATTGACCACCACATACTCCCAGTTCCAGATAATCTATAGCTTCCTCTTTAAGTTTGTGTGTATCCACAACGAACTTATATAAAAGATACCGTTTAGAATAATCTCTTCGTAGGGTAAAGAAGTCATTAAAAACCCCTTTACTGGGTTGTTGAGAAATCCATTTTGTTAGACTGAGTATATTGGCGAAGAAAATAAAAGGTTTGATGAGAAAACCAAATAAAAGGTAGGGTTTCAATAATAGAACAACATGTTTGAAAAATGCATTAAGTGTAATCAGTAGACTTTTCATAATTCAATGTTGTATCTCATAGCTTCTATTTTGGGAAGTCTGGGCAAAGAAAAGAATAAACTTCGGTGTTTAAGTTCTATTGAAATGTTTATTTATTATGCATAATCCATTTCTCTATTTGCAATGGGAAATGGACATGCTCCAGTAAGTGTATTTTATTGGCCAAAGTTTCAGGTGTTTCATTATCTGCTACATCACAAGCAGCCTGCATAATGATTTCGCCTTCATCAAACTGTTCATTTACATAATGAATGCTAATCCCACTCTCTTTTTCACCAGCTGCTATAACTGATTGGTGCACTTTCATACCATACATGCCTTTTCCTCCAAATTTTGGTAATAAAGCAGGATGTATATTGATGATCTTTTTTGGGAAAGCAACAATTAATTCATCGGGAATCTTCCATAAAAAACCCGCCAGTACAATAAAGTCGATTTGGTAGCTTGCCAATTCCGGCAAATAGCCATCCCCTCTAAAAAAACGTTCTTTCTCAATGATTAGTGCCGGTATCCCATTCGTTGCGGCTATGGTTAATACACCTGCTTTCGGATTATTACAAACAATTAGGGCTACAGAAATAAAGGAATTATTTCTTAGATGTTCAATGATTTTTTCTGCATTGGATCCTGTACCGGAAGCGAAAAGAGCTAGATGGGTTTGTGGTTTGGGGTTTGTAGTTTGTGGTTGAGATTCATCATGAAGCTCTAATGCCATCTCAAGATTACCATCCAACTTTTCACTTTTAACTTTTAAGGCTTGTACTACTCCCTCCTCAATATAAAGTTTTCCCTTGCTTGCAACTCCAGACTCCAGACTCCCAACTCCAGACTCCCTACTTCTCTTTCCAGACTCCAGACTCCCAACTCCAGACTCTTTCCTCAAAATCCCAAGTTTTGTAAGCAGCTTTTTCTCGTATTTCCAAAAAAATGCCCATTGCCCTAGTAAAGCTCCATAACCCAATA
>JAYTSC010000519.1:0-5795 GCA_043745885.1 Bacteroidota bacterium
GCAGTTACTCTTTTATATCTTTTCCAAAGTTGTATCACCCTACCTTTGTTTGATAATTCAATGCCCTCAGTTATAATATCCTTTGCAAGTAATTTGTTATGCGTTGTTTGTATATTCTCTTTTAAGTTACGTTTAAACGAATAACTATCTATCTGATGAAGAAACATGCTATGTTCTACTACCAGCTGGTCAACTTCAGGTGTGCGCTTTCGGAGCGATTCAAAATAAGTACGCTCTTCAGAACTCATATCATCTCCGAGGTACCTTTCTATTGCTTCTAATAATAAAATGTCATCCATGGTATATAATTAATCTCCTATATTATATTGCGAGAAAAATAGCTTTTTCAGGCGTTGTAAACACTTGTATTTCTGGTTTTTAGCATTGTCTGCATTTGTATATCCAAATTCATTGGCTAACTCCTGCATTCCCATTTTCTTAAGGTAATAGCCCTCTAATAATCCTTTACAGGGTTCACCCAAACTGCTCATTGCACGATCCATGATGGCAAACTCTGCATTTCTTTTTTCATGAATTTCAATGTCATCTTCAACCAGAACCGTTTCATCTAAACTATTAACCTGGTTAGAATACCTGCCCATTTGTTGTAGTCTCTTAAGCCATAAACGCCTACATATTGAATACAAATAGGTTTTTATTTGACAAGTTAATACAAAAGAATCCGTTTGTGCTTTTTCATACAATGCAATGATGGCTTCTTGAAAAATATCCCTAGCGTCGTCATAATTACCATTATTATGTAAAATATAAGCCTGAACCATCGAAAAATTATCCTTATAAATGATCTCAATGGCTTTAGAGTCGTTTAAAGCCAGACCTTTCAGTAGTACTTGTTCGTTATTTTCTACTTTCACTATCTTGTTTTAATACAATTAGGTGCCCAAAAGTAACCCAAAATGAGGCTGAAATTAATTTTTAATAAACTTTTGATCTATCGGGTTACCTTTTATAACCTACCTGTATTAAGTTTAAATTAACTCACACAAAAAACAAAAAAACAAAAAAATGAAAAAGCTGTTATTCGTATTGGCCTTAGGCGCATTTGCTGCTTGCAATTCTGGTGAAACTAAAACTCCACCAGTAGATTCTTCAGCTGTAAAAGTAGACACATCTATTAAAGCACCAGTTGATACAGCTGCTAAGGCTGCTGTTGATACAACCAAAAAGTAGTTAGAAAAGCTAAGTGAGAATGATTTTTTGCGACTAAGCTTGCCGGTCTAAGATAGCTTATTAAAATTTTTATATATGGCAAGCAATCGTTAACGCCCTTCCGTTTCTACGGAGGGGCGTTTCGTTTGAACCAAGATGTATGAAATGTTTTATCCATTCAATCATTCATTCACTTATGTTCGAATCTTCTATTTATTTTTGGTTTATCAACACATATAAAACTACTGACTGTTAGCAAAATTATTTTTTTGAAAAGTAGTTTTGAATGAATTCAATGAGTATATTTGAATCTGATGACAAGTACTATTGTAAATATTTTCTGTTTCTTTTTTTATTACTTCTTCCAAAAAAGGAGCCGGGTAGTATTTGCCAAAGCATAAATGCAAAAACAAATTAACATACGATCCCGGCTAATTAGCCGGGATTTTTTTGTAATCACTTTTCCTTTAAATAGGCAGATGTGTAAATAGAAATAAATGACAGCTCAGAAAACGCATACATCCGATCATAATAACATCTCCAGTCAACCAGATATTAAAAATAATGGAATTGCCATACAAGGATATGAAGGCAGTTTTCACCAAGTTGCTGCAAGATCCTTTTTTGGTAAACAAGTGACTGTGATTCCCTGTGATACATTTAGAGATTTAATAAAGGTTGCCTTAGATAAGAAAATATCCGCTGGTGGTATTATGGCCATCGAAAACTCTATTGCCGGTAGTATTCTGCCCAATTATAACCTATTACAAAAAAGTAAGCTGAAAGTAATTGGAGAAGTTTATTTAGCGATCAGTCAAAATTTATTGGTGAATCCGGGTGTTAAACTATCCGATATTAAAGAAGTACATAGTCATCCTATGGCGATACTTCAATGTCTGGATTACTTAGAAAAAAATAATTGGAAGTTGGTTGAATCAGAGGATACAGCTTTAAGTGCAAAACATATTCACCAACATCATAGTAAACATGCTGCAGCAATAGCCAGCAAATTGGCTGCAGAATTGTATGGTATGGAAGTGATAGTTCCTAATATTCACACACTAAAAAATAATATTACCCGTTTTCTAGTTCTCCAAAGAGAAAATGAAGTTCTTGAAATAAAAGCGGCAGATAAAGCATCGATTTATTTTCAAACAAACCATTCTAAAGGCATATTAGCCAAAGTGCTGACAAATATTGCCGCCGGAGGGATTAATTTAAGCAAACTGCAAAGTATGCCCATCCCAGGAAGTAATTTTAAATATGGATTTTATGCAGATATGGATTTCAATACGCACAAACAATTAGATGAAGTATTGGCATCAATTGAATCACTAACCAATAATGTAAGAATATTTGGTATTTATAAAAAAGGAAAAGTAGTTAAAGGATAAAACTATGAAAATAACGACCTCAAACAGATTAGAAGGGATAGGGGAATATTATTTTTCTCAAAAACTAAGAGAAATTGATGAACTTAATAAGCAAGGTAAAAACATCATTAACTTAGGTATTGGAAGCCCGGATTTGCCACCCCATCCATCAGTAATTAAAGTATTACAGGAAGAAGCCGACAAACCCAATACCCATGCTTATCAGAATTACAAAGGATCTCTCATCTTACGTAAAGCAATTGCCGGTTGGTATAAAACCTGGTATGGTGTTGAATTAAACCCTGATCATGAAATATTGCCATTAATAGGCAGTAAAGAAGGGATTATGCACATTTGCATGACCTACTTGAATGTAGGCGATGAGGCATTAATTCCCAACCCGGGGTATCCCACTTATAACAGTGCAGTAAAATTATCAGGTGGCAAAGTTGTTCCTTATGAATTAACGGAAGCTAACAATTGGGAACCGGATTTCGAAGCACTTGAAAAATCTGATCTTAGTAAGGTAAAATTGATGTGGGTAAATTACCCGCATATGCCAACAGGGCAATTACCTTCTATCACTTTGTTCAAAAAAATTATAGCGTTTGGTACGAAACATAATATCCTTATCTGTCATGATAACCCTTACAGTTTTATTTTAAATGATTCACCCATGAGTCTTTTAAATATTCCCGGTTCAAAAGAAATTGCTATTGAATTAAACTCATTAAGTAAAAGTCATAATATGGCCGGATGGAGAATCGGTATATTGTGTGCTGCCAAAGAGCGAATTGATGAAATAATTCGATTTAAAAGTAACATGGACAGTGGCATGTTTCTACCCGTACAATTAGCAGCTGCAACTGCCCTTGAACTGGGTAAAGAATGGTATGATGCGGTTAATAAAGTTTACGCAAAAAGAAGGGAGAAAGTTTATGAACTACTCACCAAAATCAATTGTACATTCTCAAAAGATCAGGTAGGACTTTTTGTTTGGGCTAAAATTCCTGAAAAGTATAAAAATGGGTTTGTATTAAGCGATGAAATTCTATACAATTCCAATGTATTCATTACTCCAGGCGGAATTTTTGGTGATGCCGGTGATGGGTATATTAGGGTAAGTTTATGTGGAAGTAATGAAAGGTTTGATGAAGCGATAAGAAGAATTGGGAATTAATATCGAAACCAAATGATACAAACTTTTAATTTATATCCATTCATTCATATTGAATGCTAACCAATAATCACTAACCAATATGACAATAACGATCATAGGAATAGGTCTCATCGGTGGATCAATGGCAATCTCATTAAAGGAGAAAGGCTTTGCTACCAAAATTATTGGGGTAGATGACAACCTATCACACCAGCAAAAAGCAATGGATCTGCATTTGGTAGATATAGTAATGCCCTTTGAAGAAGCCATCGCTGCTTCCCAGCTGGTAATTCTAGCTGTACCTGTGAATATTGCTGAAAAATTATTGCCCCGAATTTTAGATAACATAAACCAACAGGTGGTAATGGATGTGGGTTCCACAAAAGCAGCATTGCTTTCTTCAATTGCACATCACCCTAAACGAGGCAGATTTGTAGCTACCCACCCTATGTGGGGAACAGAATATAGTGGGCCAGATGCTGCAATACGAGGTGCTTTTATAGACAAAGCAACCATCATTTGTAACAAGAATGAAAACGATTCTGATGCAATTGAATTGGTGGAAAAAGTTTACCATTTATTGGGAATGCACTTATTATATATGAATGCTAATGACCACGACGTTCACGTTGCTTACATAAGTCATATTTCGCATATTACTTCTTTTGCTTTGGCCAATACGGTACTTGAAAAAGAAAAGGAAGAGGACGCCATTTTCGAATTGGCCAGTGCTGGTTTTGAAAGTACGGTTAGATTGGCCAAAAGTAATTCTGCCATGTGGGTACCCATATTTATGCAAAACAAAGAAAATATCTTGGATGTTTTAAATGAACATATTGCACAATTACGAAAATTTAAATCCTGTCTGGAAAAAGAGAATTATACCTATTTGCAAGAGTTGATTGAACATGCAAATGGAATCAAGCGAATATTGAAATAAGGGAATGTTGCATTATTTGTACAACGGAAAAGTGAGTTGTTGATTTATGGCTAGACTGAAAAAGGGTACATAAAATTTCAATAATCCTAGCGGCAACAGTTTTACAACTTATCAGGAAGGATTAACAATGGGCAAAGGAGTGACTGAACTAGTAAAAAAGTAAACTAAAAGAAGCTGAAATACAGGCTGCTATTGCGTTTCAAACAAAAAACAGGTAAAACAACAGATAAAAAGTACCTTTGCCGCAAATTTTTTAATACATGACGACATTTGAAGCGTTGGGAATTGACGAGAGATTGATTCAAGCAACGAACGAGTTGGGGTATGTGAACCCAACCGCAATACAAGAACAAGCAATCCCCGTGTTGCTAAGTGGCACCCAGGACTTTATTGGACTAGCACAAACGGGAACCGGTAAAACAGCGGCTTTTGGCCTGCCGTTGTTGCATATTATTGATGCAGCTGCAAAGTATCCACAAGCACTGGTGGTTTGCCCAACAAGGGAACTCTGTATGCAAATTGTAAAAGAGATAGAACTCTTTAAAAAATACATGTCCGGCGTATCAGTAGTAGCAGTGTATGGAGGTGCTTCTATTGGGTTACAGATCCGAGATCTTAAAAGAGGTGTGCAGATTATTGTTGCCACTCCGGGACGCTTAATAGACCTTATCGAACGAAAAGCCATTAATCTAGAACAAATCAAATATGTGGTTCTTGATGAAGCAGACGAAATGCTAAATATGGGTTTCCAAGAAGATATTGAGTTTATTCTTAAAAATACACCTGCTAGAGAAAGTACTTGGTTGTTTAGTGCTACCATGCCTGCTGAAATACGTAAGGTTAGCAAAAAGTACATGAAGGATCCAAAAGAAGTTACGGTTGGAAAGATAAATACGGCTAATAAAAGTATTGATCACCAGTATTATGTTTCCACTGCACAACATCGGTATGATACCCTTAAACGCATTATCGATTTTAACCCCGGTATTTATGGTATCATATTTACCCGTACAAAATTAGATGCACAGGAAATTTCTGATCGTTTAACCAGAGAAGGATATGATATTGATGCATTACATGGTGACCTTACACAACAACAGCGTGATAAAGTAATGGGTCAGTTTCGTGATAAATCATTACAACTATTAATTGC
>JAYTSC010000520.1:0-1625 GCA_043745885.1 Bacteroidota bacterium
TTATCGAGTATCAACCCGGATGATATAGAAAGTATGTCGGTTTTAAAAGGAGCTCCGGCAGCAGCTTTGTATGGATCAAGAGCCAAGGATGGTGTTATCATGATAACGACTAAAACAAGAGCCAAAGGCAATGGAATTGGGGTAACCTACAATATGAATTATACAACAGATACTCCTTTAGATTTTACGGACTATCAAAAAGTATATGGTCAGGGTGAAAATGGCGTTAGACCTACTTCACCCAATCCAACTTCCGGTGAGTGGTCTTTTGGAGAAAAAATTACAGGTGGCATGACGCATACCTTATATAATACACCCGGCATACCCTATGTTGCACAAGGAAGTCGGATCTCAGAGTTTTATAGAACCGGACAAAACTTAGCGAATACTTTAACACTTTCATCAGGCAACGATAAAGGGGGCATTTACCTTTCTTTATCAGGAGTAGAAAATAAAGGTATCATGCCCAATAATACTTTTAATAGAAAAGGAATCAATTTAGGATTTACGCAAAACCTTTCCGAGAAATTTAGTTTTCAGGGTAACGTAAACTATACGAATGAGTTAAATGCTAATCCACCAAATATTGCTAACCAAGACAACTCGATTCCTACAACCCTGATGGCATTATCCAATACAATGCCTTTAAATGTATTTAATGACAACAAGTATAATCCTGTCACTGGGAATGAATATATCTATTCCAGATTTATGAATCGAACCAATCCCTATTGGGTGATGGCAGAACAGTTTCAAAATATTAAAAGAGATCGAATTTTTGGTAATATTTCTGCAAAATATAATATTTTACCTTGGTTATACGTACAAGGTCGTTTTGGACAAGATTACTCCAGTCGTGATGAAGATGTAAATAATTACCCTACAGGACAAGCTTCAAGGGCTACAGCTATTGCAGGCTTTGTAAATGGTGTATTTACCCAAGAATCACGCCGTTTTAGAGAAACAAATATGGATTTCTTAGTAGTTGCCAATAAAAAATTTAATGACTTTGATGTTACACTTACCGGTGGTGGTAATAAAATGGAGCGACAATTAGATATCAATAATGTGCAGGTAACTGATTTTGTAGTTCGTGGATTATATACAGTTCAAAACGGCAGAGCGAAAGATCCTGTTTATTCATTAATACAGCAAGGAGTGAATTCTTTGTATGGTTCAGGAGAAGTTTCTTGGAAAAGAACTTTTTACTTGAATGCAACCGTTAGAAATGATTGGTTTTCTACGCTTTCAGCAGCGAACAGAAGCATACTGTATCCCTCTGTTTCAGGTTCTTATGTGTTTTCTGAACACCTAAAAACCAAATGGCTGAATTTTGGAAAATTAAGATTGGGATATGCTGAGGTAGGTAGTGATGGAGATGTAGCACCCTTTTCTGATCAACTATTTTATGCTGTAAATGCAAATACCATTAATAACCCTTCCGGTGCCGCTGTTTCATTAGGAAGTATTAGTGGCGGTACCGTACCCAATGCTAACTTAAAGCCAAGTCGTGTAAGTGAAACAGAACTGGGACTTGATTTAAAAATGTTTAATAATCGGGTGAATTTTGATTTTGCGATTTATAGTAAAATAACCAATGACCAAATTGTAGGTGTTCAAATATC
>JAYTSC010000521.1:0-4765 GCA_043745885.1 Bacteroidota bacterium
GCAACAGTCAATTTATCGCTTGGCGCAGTAAAACCGCGGCCTAAAACATGGCGGGGTACAATGTAAAAACTGGCTGCGGCTAAGGCAGCATTGCGGATAAAACCGCGGCGTGTGTTGTTAACGGGTTCTTTCTTTTTCATGGTTGGTTGTTAGAATGGGATTTTTTAAATGAAGACATGAATTTAAAGTATTTGCAACAGAATAAGAAAGAAAAACATATTTGTTTCTATAAAATCTTCCGAAAAGGATTTCGTAAAGCAACGATACAGGAGCTGGACTAAAAAAGATGATTTGGCTGTTTCTTTACTATCTCATTACTTTCTTTTCCATTTATTTTAAAAGGAAGAGGGTTGGCAATACTATAAACAAATCATACATTGTATTCTTTGTTTGTTGGAAATGTTAAAACAATACATATGTCTAATGATATTCTTCTTCAAATTACTGCAATGCGCAAGTATTTTGAAACAGGGGTTACCAGATCCTATGCTTTTCGAAAACAAAAATTACTAGCCTTAAAAAATGCAGTAATTGCCCATGAAGAAGCAATTTATTCGGCTCTATTTGCTGATCTGAAAAAGAGTAAAGAAGAATGTTGGGTAACAGAAAATGGTTTTTTTCTGGCAGAATTGAATGATACACTACACAACCTGAAACTTTGGATGGAACCAGAATCTGTTTCTACCAACTTATTAAACCTCCCCTCCAGTAGTCGGATAGTAAAAGAACCGTTAGGGGTTGTTTTGGTTATTGGCCCCTGGAACTATCCTTTTCAATTACTGTTGACTCCCTTACTGGGTGCCATCGCTTCGGGGAATTGTGTGGTTTTGAAACCAAGTGAATTTGCGCCCGCCACAACTGCTGTTATACAAAAAATTATCACTTCTGCTTTTTCTAAAGAATACATTTTGTATGTACCCGGCGATGGTGCCACGGTAATTCCGGAAATGATGAACCATTTTACTTTCGACCATGTGTTTTATACCGGCAGTACCGCTGTTGGGAAAATTATTTATAAAATGGCCGCTGAAAGAATCGTTCCGGTAACCTTGGAATTGGGCGGTAAAAGTCCTTGTGTAGTAGAAGACGATGCCAATATTTCGATTGCTGCCAGGCGAATTGTGATGACTAAATTTTCTAATGCCGGACAAATGTGTGTGGCACCCGATTATGTATTGGTACATATTTCTCAAAAAGATGCATTGGTATTGGCTATGAAAAAATGCATTCAACAGTTCTTTGGGGATAATCCGGAATTATGCGAAAATTTCGGCAAAATCATTAATAACAAGCAGTTTGACCGTATTGTAAGTTATATTCCCGAAGGAAATTTGTTACATGGAGGAAGGCACAATAAAGAAACTTTATTTATTGAGCCAACGCTTATTGATGGGGTTACCATTCATGAATTGGCGATGAAAGAGGAAATTTTTGGTCCGGTATTGCCTATTCTAAGTTTTACAACTTTAGAAGAAGCAAAAGCCATTATTGCTCATAACCCCAACCCACTGGCATTTTATATTTTTACTTCTAGCACAGAAAAAGAAAACCAATGGTTAGATGCAGTTCCATCAGGCGGTGCCTGTGTAAATAATGCCAGTTGGCATTTAACCAATCCATGCCTTCCCTTTGGTGGACGCGGCTATAGTGGAATTGGCGCTTATCATGGGAAAAATACTTTTGAAACTTTTAGCCATAAAAAATCTGTAATGAAAACGCCTACTTGGGTTGATCCTGCTATGAAGTATCCGCCTTTTAAAGGGAAACTTTGGTTATTTAAGTGGTTGATCCGTTAAAGATTTCAAATTAAATTCCAAAGGCAATTATATAAAGATGAAAAAAATTATACTATTTCTTGCCATTATTTTAATTGCATTATTCCTTATAAAACAAAAAGATATGACCTGGAGACAATCCATCCTAAAATCCATTTACCCACTAGTGATGCTGAAGACAAAATTATTTCCTGAGAAAAAGGAGGTACAGATCAACACAAATTCGATAGTGCCTATAATAAGTTTTTATGATGTAAAAACCATCGCTAATAATGGAATAGCATTCGATTTTAGTATTTACCGAGGAAAAAAAATACTAATAGTGAACACAGCCAGTGATTGCGGCTACACCGGACAATATGATGATTTAGAAAAACTTTACCTACAACATAAAGACAAACTAGTGATCATCGCTTTTCCTGCGAATGATTTTAAAGGACAGGAGAAAAAAGATGACCAGGCAATTGCGGAATTCTGTAAAATAAATTATGGGATAACATTTCCATTAATGCAAAAAAGCCATGTTATAAAAGGTTCCGAACAAAACGAAGTGTTTCAATGGTTGAGTGATTCGAGGAAAAACGGCTGGTGTAATCAAAAACCGGTATGGAACTTTTGTAAATATTTAATTAATGAGCAAGGAGTATTAACACATTTTTTTGCACAAACAGTTTCGCCGTTGGGAGAGGAAGTAGTAAGGGCGGTTAAACAATAAGTATAAATATTTCAACCGCAGAACAAGAGAACGGGGTGGTTTCGCGGAGAAAATCTCTGCGATTAACTCATGTAACTCAGCGGTAAAAAAATTCATGCTATATAGACTGCATAAATATTATTTTTTCTTCTTAATATCCAATCCATATTTTTTTAAAATAGAAAGTGCTAAGCTTTGTTTATGCACTTCATCCGCACCATCCCATATTCTGGCTCCTCTTTCGTGTTGGTATAAATTAGCCAACATGGTTTCATCCGTTAACCCCATAGCTCCGTGTGCCTGTATGGATCTGTCCAATACCTTGAGCACCATATTTGCAACATAAAATTTGATTCCTGATACCTGGTCGCGAACAGCTTTGGCACCTACTTGGTCAATATTATAAGCAGTATTTAACACCAATAAACGCGCGGCATCAATTTCAACCCTGCTCTCTGCAATAAATCCTTGTATAAATTGTTTTTCGCCCAGCATAACTCCTTCCTCCATTTCTCGGTTGGCAGCACGGTTACATAAAAGGTCAAAGGCTTTTTCGGCAATGCCAATCCAACGCATACAGTGATGAATTCGACCGGGACCTAATCTTTCCTGCGCCAATCTAAAACCCATTCCTTCTTCTCCAATTAGATTGGTAACAGGTACACGGCAATTTTTATAATTTATTTCTGAATGACTAGCCCATCCTTCACCCGTTTCTCCAAATACAGGAATGTTACGAACCAATTCAAATCCGGGCGTATCTGTAGGAACGATAATCATACTGGCTCTTTCATGCGGTGGTGCTGATGGATTCGTAACTGCCATCACCACTGCAAAAGCTGCACCATCTGCAGAGGAAGTAAACCATTTGTGACCATTAATTACATACTCATTTCCCTCACTAACAGCAGTGGTAGCTAACCGGGTTGGATTAGAACCTGCAAATTCAGGCTCTGTCATAGAGAAACAACTCCTGATTTTTCCTTCTAATAATGGATGTAAGAATTTTTCTTTAATTAAAGCAGAAGCAAATTTGCTGATAAGCTCTGTATTGCCAATATCCGGTGCCTGACAATTAAATGTGTATTGTCCATAATAGGGAGCTAATGATAATACTTCACTTATTTGTCCGAATTCACAAAGAGTTAAACCCATACCCCCTTCCTCCTTAGATAAATGCAGGTTCCAAAGACCCAATGCTTTTACTTTTCCCCGTTTTTCCTGTAATATTTTTTCAGTTTGTTTGAAGGGTCGGGTAGTATGGTCTTTTTCAAGGGGTATCAATTCCTCCATAACAAAAGCATGAATAGTGGGTAAGATTTCCCTTAATCTTTGGGTTGCAAAAATTGATTCCATAAAAAATAATTAAATAGTGATACCCCCATCGGCGGTAAAAATTGCTCCAGTACAATATCCGGAAGCTTCGGAAGCCAAAAACAAAGCTAGTCTGGCAATTTCTTCAACAGTTCCCATTCTGGCAATAGGGAGTTGTTTTACAAAATGATTCAGCCATTTTTCATTTTGCCAAAGTGCTTCCGAAAATTTGGTTTTGATAAGGCCGGGACAAATGGCATTTACCCTAATATTATCTACCCCCCATTCTTTAGCGGTTACTTTTGTCAACATATTTAAAGCAGCTTTCGAAACAGAATAGATACCTAATCCGGGATCCGGACTTAGACTGGCAATAGAACTGATATTAATTACGCTACCCCCCCCTCTCTGTTTCATAATTGGATAGATTAATTTACCCAATTCGAAGGGTGCTTTTACGTTTACATTCATGATCTTATCAAAAGCCCATTCCTCGCATTCAATAACAGGGCCATATACGGGATTGGTGGCGGCATTATTTACCAGAATATCAATTCCACCATGTAAAGAAACGACTGCTTCAACTAGTTTTTTACATGAAGCAATATCCCCGGCATTGGCAGCAATGCCGGTGCATTTACCACCTGTTGCCCGAATGCTTTCAGCAACCTTATCCAATTCATCCTGCTTTCGAGAGTTAATAATTACCTCTGCTCCACAAGCTGCATACAAGCTGGCAATGGCTTCACCTATACCTTTACTGGCACCGGTTATCAATGCTACTTTTCCTTCTAGACTAAATAATTGGTTAGCGTTCATATAATAAGTTTTTCTCTGCGTCTCTGCGTCTCAGCGTTTAAAATATTCTTAATTACCGAGTTCCAGTTTAGCATAGAGTTTATAATCTTTTCATTGCTTTACTCATCGCATTCATAAACTGTTCTTTCACCTTTTTCCTAAACCAAGTAGGTGCCAATCGTTT
>JAYTSC010000522.1:0-5934 GCA_043745885.1 Bacteroidota bacterium
GTAAGAATAGAATAACGGGAAGGTGTACAAACGGAAGAAGTAGAATGCGCATCAGTAAAGCGAATTCCTTGTTTAGCCAGGCGATCAATATTAGGTGTATTGATTTTGCTATCCGGATTGTTGATACCTACATCACCAAAACCTAGATCATCTGCCAAAATATAAACGATGTTAGGCAAGGTGGGTTTTGGATTTTTTTGTCCATATAAAACTGTAACTGAAAAAAAATTGAGACAAACTAATACAAAGTAAATAAATCTTATCCCCTTTTTCATATATAAGATAATTAAAATGATTTTAATTACATCAACTTATTTTAATCCTTTTACCGATTTAGTTCTCTCGTAACCACCTAATGGATGAAATAAATATTCTACATTTTATAAAATACAAATAAATGCGCAGGAATTGTAAACCATTCCAACACTATGAAGTATATCTCAATTCATTTGGCAAGTTTTTTGGTGTTCCAATTTCTTTTCTTGGTAAACTGGAATTGCGTATAATTATCTTTGGTTTAATTACCTTTTTAACCAGATTTGAATTTTTTTGTTCTTTATTAATTAGTTTCAATAATAATTCTATAGACTGAGAGGCCATCTCTTCAATTGGCTGAGCAGAAACAGTAATTGAGGGGGTAGTGAGACGGAACAAATCATTATCATCAAAGCTAACTACAGCCAAATCAGAAGGAATTCGAAGGCCACAATTTCGAATGGCTTCTAATCCATATACACCTAAATAATTGGTTCCGAAAAACAATGCATCAAGATTTGGATTTTTTTTCAGAAATTTTTCAATGGCACTAATCGCATTACGTTCAGTTTTTTCAAAAGGAATTTCCAAGATAGATTTAGCAGGAATAGGTAGGTTAGACTCTGTAAGTGCATCTATAAAACCTTTCTTACGAGCAATCATTTGCGACATATCATCCATTATGGAAATAAAACCTATATTTTCATACCCATTTCCTAATAAATGTTTAGTTAAATCATAAGCACCTTTGTAATTATCAAGGATAACATAATGGGTATCAGTTCCAGGAACAAGTCGATCGAATAAAACAAAGGGGATATTTTCGTCGGTTAATTTTTTAATTTCCTCTTGTAATCCTTTTGTTGCAGTGATAATAAAACCATCCACCGAACTATTTTTCATTTTAGTAATGAGTTCAATAGCTGTTTGATTGTTGTTTTCTGTGCTGCTATAAAAAACATTGTATCCATTCTTATGCGCAATTATTTCGATTATTTTGGCAATGTTGCCAAAAAAATAGTTGCCCACATCTTCCACAATTAAACCAATTGTTTTTGATTTACCTGTTCTTAAGATACGGGCTGCACTATTGGGATTAAACCCTCTTTTCTTAATCAAGTCTTTTACTCTTTTAGTAGTAGCTGGACTAATGCCCATTTTTTCACTTTTCCCATTAATTACAAATGAGACTGTGGTAATAGAAATAGCCAACTCCTGTGCTATATCTTTCATCGAAATTTTTTTGGTGACGTTTTTCATGGTACCCTTTTCATTTTTTTGTGAGGCTGACTATTTTTCTGTTGACATACTGGGTGGTGCCATTTTTGGATTGGATCCCCATTTAGTATTGGGCATCTCTCCCATATTTAATACTAGTTTCCCTCCCTTTATCAATGTTTCATGTAAGAACCAAGGCTGATTTAATGGCTTTCCATTGAGTTGTGCTGACTGAATATAAAAATTTTTGGAACTATTGTTAGTTGCTTCGATAACAAATTGCTTACCCGAATAATATTTCGGATTGAGCTGAATGGTTATTTTAGAAAAGATAGGACTACTGATTTCATAAAAAGGTTTTTCAGAAGTTCCGCCATTGGTTGAAAACAAACCTATCTTTAAAAGTACAGCCAAGGATCCCATTAATCCCTGGTCTTCATCGCCGCTATATCCTTTTTGAGGAGAGATGCCACTATACACAGAATCTATCAGCTGTCTTGTCCAGTATTGTGTGAGCCAAGGCGCTCCGGAGTAATTGAACAAAAAAGGCATTTCCATACAGGGTTGATTACCATAATTTATATAAACCGTTCTTTGCATTTCCTGGTCTGTTGGATTTTCAGATTTCCCAGAAACAAATCCATGCTTTACGCCACTCACAAATGCGTTATTTAGTTTTTTTGTAAATGCTTCCTTAGATCCTATCAAATCAATTAAGCCTTTTACATCGTGTGGCACCCACCAGGTGTACTGAGCAGCATTACCTTCTACAAATCCATGTTCATACCTTAATACATCAACAGGCACTATCCATTTCCCTTCCCGGTCTTTCACCCACATCCAGCCAACTTCCTTATTAAAAATATTTTTATAATTTAACGCTCTTTTACTAAACAATTGATAATCCTCTTGTTTTCCCATTGCTTTAGCCATCTGTGCCAAAGCATAATCCTGGTAAGCATATTCCAAGGTTTGTGCTGATCCATCCTGATGATAACCATATCGTATTTTACTTAAAGGGTTTGGGATATATCCCAAAGACATATATTCTTCTATACCTCCTCCTTTAAAAGTAGTGTGCTCATAACCGGCTTTGCTCATCATCCCTCCCGGAAAATGATCTTTTCGCAAACCTTCATAAGCCAATTTTACATCATAGCCTCTGATCCCTTTTAAATAAGCACTCACAATAAAAGGAGTTGTGGCAGCTCCTGTCATTACATAGGTATAATTTCCTCCGGAAGGACCCCGAGGTATCAGACCGCCATCCTTATACATCATCAACATTGAATTGATAAACCCCTCTGTTACTTCCGGATACACCAAGTCCCATAACGTATTAATGGACCATTGTGCACCCCAAAAGGAATCTGAATTATAATGACTAAACAAGGGTTTGCCCTTTGCATCCAATGGGATTTGTCCGGTTCTTGGTTTTACACCCGTCATATCTATATATGTTCCACTCACATCATTTACAATTCTTCTTCCTTGTAAACCATGCCAGAGATCTGTATAAAATCTTCTTCTTTCAACAAGGGTTCCGCCTTGTACTTCTATCCTATTCAACCAACTATTCCAATCAGTTGTTGACTCTTTTACTACCTGATTAAAATTCCAATGAGGCAATTCTGCTTGCAAATTACGTTTGGCTTCTTCAATGCTAACATAAGAAATAGCCACTTTCATCAATCTCACTTCATTTGCTGCTGTTGAAAAATTTACATAAACACCTGTATGTTCTCCCTGAATTTTATCTTGCATGGTGATGATTTTACTATCCTTCCATCCCCCAAAAGAATCAAATGCTCTGTCAAAAGCTGCTACAAAATAAATAGCTATTGGTTTAGGTCGTCTTACAGTTCCTGCCATAATTACTTTACCATTTATTTCATGGTCATTAATTTTTTGTACATCGGCAGTTTGTGTTTCAGAAGAACCCAGCATAGTGGTAAAATCGAAAAGAATATGGCTTGCTGCTGATTTAGGAAAAGTGTATTTATGAAATCCCACCCTGATGGTTGAAGTTAATTCGGCGGTGATTCCATAATCTTTCAAAACAATTTTATGATACCCCGGCTTAGCAATTTCATCATTGTGCGAATAAGTAGACCCATAAACAGATGAACCCAGGTGACCCTTAAAAATACCTGTTGTTGGTAACACCGGGATACCAGATAATTCCCAACAATGAATATGACTAAAACACCTAATCGTGTCTTCGTTATAGCGGTAGCCAGTATTCCAGGTTCCTTTTACATTCATGTCTGGGCTTAGGTTAACCATTCCAAAAGGACGTGAGGCCGAACTAAAGAAAAAGAATCTTGAATTAGCAGCATCAACCATGGGTTCAACCAAACTTACTTTGTCAGTTGCAATTGAACCTATTGATTGGGCCAATGCTAAAGCAATATTCGATAGACCGAAAGCTGTTAGAAATAAATATTTTTTTATAGACATGATTTTTTTATTAAACAACTACCAAATGAATTATTAAATTTCTCTTATATCTAAAGTTGCTATTGCATAATGCCCATCATTTTTATTTACTAAGAAAATATCAGCTAACTGCTACAAAGCCAATATCAGTTTACCGTTCCTTTTATATTGACTGAATATTGCATAAGTTACTTTTTTTCAGTCATGTTAATAGGGACAATTGAATGGCAAAGAGAACTATTGCTTTTTTGTGTTATGTTAGATATTGAGCTAGTAGGTTTAACTATCAGGATAAAGAGTACTTTATTAGTAAAGTTTCGAAAGGTTTAAAAATAGTCTTCAATAAAAGCACAATAATTCAACAAATAATAACCAAACAAAAAAAGGTAAAGAGGGATTTGTTCGTAACTATTAATAAAAACAGCACAGAACAAATCCCTATGATAATAAATGATTAGTACCCCGGGTTTTGTGTCATTGCAGGGAAAGACAAATCGATTTCACTCTGCGGAATTGGTCGCAGATTATGAAAGGCTTTTATGGTATTGCTCTTAGCAGCCCATGGATTATATTTCAAAACCCTTTCTACTAATTTACCTGTTCTTTTCAGATCAAACCACCTGTTATATTCTCCATACAATTCTCTAGCTCTTTCATCTAGAATAAGGTCGATAGTGATATTACCGGCAGTAGCCCGATAAGATAATGCCTCTAAGGATTTTATATTTTCCGGAAACTTGGCACATTTTGGATCTGCGCCAGAAGTATTCAGCGCACGGTCAAGAACTTTGTTATAATATACTTCCGCACCACCTAACTTACCACCAGTAGCTCCTTTTACAATTGCCTCGGCCGCAATGTAATATGCTTCAGCAGCTCTAAAAATGGCTTCATTAAATGTTCCAAATGCATCCCCATAAGGTATATTGGGTTGCCAAAATTTCCACATATTAGGTTCACCTGAAGGGAAGCCACTTACACCCACGCCCCCAACAATATTGTATCCACCACCCCACTCATCACCATTGATAACGGAATAATTTCTTGTTCCGCCTGCATCAATGCCTCTTTGGCTTAAAGTTGTAGCAGGGTTATTCCAGGGTCTGTAATAAACTACCGTATCACCTGCTTTAATATCTATTTTCAGATTTGTATTGGTTAATGGTAATGGTTTAAATCCGGTTACCGGTAATAGTGCATATCCTACTTCTAAGAAATTATGGTCATACCGAGAATCCATTACCGGATCATATAATCGATAAATTGTTGAACCTAACGGATATATCCCCTGGCTGCGATTATAATCAGAAGTTCTACCTTTTGTACCGGGAAATCCTTCACCGCCACCACCAAACACTGAATGCAAATTATTGCCACCTGCAGGATCGGGTGAAAAAGCTGCATCTGTTTTATTGGTTAATACATCCGGATTATATTGTACAGCAAAAATGATTTCAGGATTTTTATCGTTCTGAGCTCCTGTATATTGTGTTAGCGGATTTTTTGAACGAGTGGGAAAAAGGTCCTTATATTTTGCAGCAAGTGGAAATGCAGTAATTACTTTATCTGCATATTGGAGAGACAGGTTAAAGTCGGCAGGTGTACCTCCTAATGAATTATTAAAATTCCAACCCCTCGTTAAATATACTCTCGATAATAAAAACTGAACTGCTCCAAGTGTAATTCTTCCATAGTCAGAGGCAACAGCCGGGAGTTTTGTTTCTGCATCTGACAAATCTGCGATGATTTGTTTGTAAACATCAGCGGCAGGAATACGCTTTGCTTCTTTGCTCGCACTTTGTGTTTCTGTTAGTGGCATTGGAACATCGCCCCATTGCTGAACCAGATAAAAAAGAACAAGGGCTCGTAGAAATTTAGCTTCAGAAACTCTTGTTGTTTTTAAAGATTCAGTCATAGTAACTCCAGTTGAACGACTGATAGCGGTATTTGCCCTCCCCAATTCGGCATATAATAGTGTCCATAGGCTACCAAAATCACCTAGTGAAGGATTTAAACCCACAT
>JAYTSC010000523.1:0-2362 GCA_043745885.1 Bacteroidota bacterium
TATTCCATTTTCGCGAAGCTAACGAATGTTAGGTTTTGAAGGTAAAGAAATAGTAGCCTAATCAACCAGAGAAAACTGTCTTAAATGATGTTTTATATGTTTATCGAGGTAGTGAATCTGTTCCGCATAATTTAATTCGCCAAACATGGGATGATTCAGTTGTAAAGTAGGGTTGTTTGCATATACAGAAAACACATCATTCATTTCAATTTCCATTTTATCGATGGCTTCAGTAATACTGGCGTATTTAGCAGGTCGGGGCTCTTCAGGCATTACGGGTACTCGGATACTTTCTGTAAAAGGGGCTTCCGACATCAAAAATGCCCTCGCTTTGGCCAATTTTTCCGGATCGTTGTTATATAAGGGTAAGGCTATTTTCCCATTAGCAACCTTACAAACATCTCGCAAATGTTCAACCATTTGTTGGCCATCCATTTTACCCCATTTCGCTTTTTGATTAGGAGTTAGTGTTCGTAAAAGAATAATACAATCCTTTTTAAGAAAATTCTCTTTACTTTGTTGATTCAACATAAGGGCAATTTATACGATAAAGATAAGGCTTGAGGAGATGGAGCCAAGCCAAAAAAAATCCCGTCAGGAAATGACGGGATCGCAGTTGGTTACTGGTTGTAGAAAAATTTGTTCTTATAATTAAGACATCCTTTTATTAATTTCGCTGCAAAGAGAAGAAAATATTTCATCAACAGTACCCTCACCCTTCACTTTTACCACTTTATTAAAACGGCTGTAATAATCGGCTACTACACTCGTTTTCTCCTGATATTCAACAATTCTTGCCCTAATTACTGTTTCATTGGTATCATCACTTCTTCCACTGGTAAGTCCACGATTCAACAGTCGCTGGGTTAATTCTTCCTCACTTACAGCCAAAGCCAACACCACGCCAATCTCCGTGTTTTTCAGTTTTAATAATTTATCAAGGGCTTCACTTTGTGCTACTGTACGTGGGAACCCGTCAAATAAAAACCCCTTTGACTGTGGATTGGATTCTAAAGCCGAGCTAATCATTCCTACAACAACTGCATCAGGTACCAATTGGCCCTTGTCCATAATACTTTTTGCTTCCAAACCCAAGGGGGTTTGTTTGGCTATTTCACTTCTTAATAAATCACCGGTAGACAAATGTTTTAACCCATAGTTAGCTATCAGTTTTTCGCTTTGCGTACCTTTGCCACTACCGGGAGGTCCAAACAGAATAATATTAAACATATACTAACTTACCTTGTGTGAAGAACAAATATAAGCCCTTGACTTTAAAAAACATTTAACAGAAATTTAAAACCTTTAAAAAGAGTGAATTGTAAGGTAAAAGATGCTGTTTCGTCCAAGCTAATGTGCCATTTTGCACAATTTAATTGAAAAAAAACAAATATGATTAAAAATAATATGAAATCTTTTTTTGCATTTTGCCTTTCTACGATAGTTTGGCAAAGTTGTTTTACACAAACCAATCAAAAAAGCACCACAAAAATGGAAAATCAAGACTCAAAAAGCAATCCAAAGTATTCCAGAACAGATACCAGTAAATTGGTACTGAAGAATGACGAATGGAGAAAAATGCTTACTCCTGAAGTATATTATATAGCAAGAGAGAAAGGCACTGAACGCCCATTTACCAGTCCATTTGAAACATTAAAAGAAGTCGGTACTTATTATTGTGCGGTTTGTGGCAATGCCCTCTTTAAAAGCGATACTAAGTTTGAAAGTGGTTGCGGATGGCCTAGTTTTTATGACCCGATAAGTAAAAGCTCTATTATTTATATTCCTGATAATACATTGGGGATGAGTAGAACAGAAGTGCAGTGTGGCCGATGCAAATCGCATTTAGGTCATGTATTTGAGGATGGACCTCCGCCAACCGGATTACGTTACTGTATTAATGGTGTGGTATTAGATTTTGAAAAAGCGAAAGTTGCCGAGAAGAAATATGATGATGCTAAAAAGTATTGATTTTATTATGACTAAGGGTTGAAAGGTAGAAAGCTTTTTAAGTCAACTCCTTTAAAAATTGCCACTGATTCACAGATTAGCACAGATTTAATCGGTCAAAATCTGGGAATCTGTGGCAAAAAATGAGTCGGAACTTCGACCACTGATTGGCATTATTTTTTACCACATTTGAGAAACATAGAATCAATTAGGGCACAAAATAAAATTGTGCCCTTTTCTTTACCTATATGCCTATGTGTTTTCTTTTCCAAGAAAAATAAGCAGCTGAGAATAGTGTAATCAAAGTGCCTGCAAAAGACAACCATAGCACACTATTAGAGAAGAAGGTTACCCAATTTAATTTCACATGAAAAATTTCTTTGCTTAATAACACGCTAACACTTCCCAGATA
>JAYTSC010000524.1:0-1570 GCA_043745885.1 Bacteroidota bacterium
CGGTAAACTTAAATCTGAAGTAATGGCAGAAAGATTAAAAGATATCAACCCAAATCTTAATTTGACTATGCTCTCTGTTTTTATCCAAGAAGAGATAACCATTGATTTATTGGAAACTAACCAGTTTGATTATGCTGTTGATTGTATTGATACGCTTTCACCCAAAGTACATTTTATTAAAGCCTGCCTGGATAGAAAAATACCAATAGTAAGCTCATTGGGTGCAGGTGGAAAAGTTGATCCGGCTCAGGTGGTAATTACAGATATTTCAAAAACCCATCAATGCAACTTGGCCAAATATGTTCGAAAAAAATTACATGAAGTAGGTATTCGAACCGGCCTAAAAGTAGTGTTTAGTGCAGAGCCTGTTGAGCAGGAAAGAATCATTGTTACTGAAAAAGCATTTCCCAAGAAATCAATTATTGGAACCGTAAGTTATATGCCGGCAATTTTTGGATGTATGGTGGCAAGTGTAGTTATTCGGGATCTTTTTGAATCATGAGCCGAATAAAAATAAAAAAGTTTGCCGTTCCTGCGAGGAACTAAGCAGCCTGTGTTTCAAATAACGGGAAAATTCAAAAGGAAGAACACGCTTATATTTCATGCATATCTAAACTTTAAGACAAAGACTGCTTCGTACCTCTCAGGGATGTGTTGCTTCGTACCTCTCAGGGACGAAGTGCTTCGCACCTCTAAGGGCAAAGAGTTTTATGGCTTAATACAAAAGATAATTTCCAATTTCCTGTTTCCAAGTTCTACTTTGGGTTAATAAAGTAATTTCTCTAATGAATTTAGGTAGTGGTAAATCAAATAAATTTTCACTGTTTTCGAAGCCCAGAAGTTTATCTAAGTGATTTTTTCCGGGAGGATTCACAAGTGTGGGATAGGGCTTCCATTCGAAATCGTTTGGATATAATTGTTTAATAAGGCGAATTAACAACAAGCCAAAATAAACCGGTTGAAAAAAACGGGGTTCTCTTATCCTAAGTCTCAAGCCGCCACAGTTTTGTTTGTAATATTTTCCATTAATATCATCAGGTTTAAAAATTGTGGGGGTTGCTATGACCTCATCAAAACCCATATCATTCAATATTCCGGCAATTGATTCTCCTTTTAACCAGGGAGCTCCTGCAAGACTAAATGAATGATCGGTTCCACGTCCCTCACTAATATTGGTAGCTTCCAATAAACATAAACCGGGGTAAAGCAACATGGCTTCAAAGATTTGGATAGCAGGTGAGGTAGGTACAAATGGGATTCCCCAATCCGATTGAAAACTGTTGCGATCCCAATCGCCACATGTAATTATCTCCAGATCGCATTGGATTTTTTTTACTGCATTAAAATATAAAGCCAGTTCGCCAAGTGTGCAACAATGCCTGATAGGAATTGACCATCTGCCAATAAAAGAGCTTTGCGCTTCATTTAAAAAAGGTCCTTCAGATAAATCCAGATTACCTGAAATAGGGTTGGGTCTATCGAGTATAATTAATTTCTTTTTATTTTTTGCGCAAGCTTCCATTACATAAGTCATTGTCCATAAATAAGTATAGAAACGGCTGCCAATATC
>JAYTSC010000525.1:0-2808 GCA_043745885.1 Bacteroidota bacterium
CTTTGGTCTGACCGTTGGAAATGCTTTACGCAGAGTGTTGTTGAGTTCATTAGAAGGATATGCCTTGATCGGAATTAAGATCGAAGGTGTAGACCATGAGTTTGCAACCATCAAAGGAGTTACAGAAGATGTAACTGAAATCATTTTGAACTTGAAACAAGTTCGTTTCAAAAAGCATGTTGATCATGATGTGCCAAATGAAAAAATAACCCTTTCACTTAAAGGACGTACCGAATTTAATGCAGGTATGATTGGTGAATTGTCACAAAGCTTTCAGGTAATGAATCCTGAGTTAGTGATTTGTACCATGGATACGACTTCTAAAATGGATATTGAATTAACCATTGCGAAAGGTCGTGGCTATGTTCCTGCAGAAGAAAACAAATTGAAAGACTCTGTTTTTGGATATATCGCCATTGATTCTATTCACACACCCATCAAGAACGTTAAATACGCAATTGAAAACTATCGTGTAGAGCAAAGAACCGATTATGAAAAGCTAATCCTTGACGTTGCCACCGATGGAACAATACACCCGGAAGATGCCGTAAAACAAGCTTCTCGTATCATGATTCAACATTTGATGATTATCACAGATGAGAATATCACTTTTGATAACAAAGAAGATAAAAAAGAAGATGTTGTTGATGAGCATGTATTACAATTACGCAAAGTATTGAAAACCCCATTGGAAGATCTTGATTTATCTGTACGTGCATTCAATTGCTTAAAAGCTGCTAAAATTAATAGCTTAAGTGAATTGGTACAATATGAGCAGGAAGACCTGATGAAATTCAGAAATTTCGGACAGAAATCACTCTCTGAAATAGAGCAGGTGTTAACTGAAAGAGGTTTGAGTTTTGGAATGGATTTAAACAAATTGGGATTAGATAATCTCGATAACTAAATTTTAAACCGAAAGCTTACAATAATTACTCACATCTTGTAATTCCTGACACGGTACAAGAGATAAAACAAATGTCATGAACCACGGAAACAAAGTCAACCACCTAAGCCGTAAGAAAGCACATAGAGATGCTTTATTACAAAACTTAGCCAGTCAGTTAATCACACACAAGCGTATTGTTACAACTTTAGCCAAAGCAAAAGCTTTAAGAACCTACGTGGAGCCACTGATTACTAAAACCAAGAAGAATGAAAATGCTGATCAAATCAGTCACAATCATCGTTTAGTATTTGCACAACTTCAGGATAAAATAGCGGTAAAAGAGTTATTTACTGTGGTTGGACCAAAAGTGGCATCTCGCCCGGGTGGTTATACAAGGGTTCTGAAACTGGGAATTCGTGCCGGTGATAATGCTGAAAAAGCAATGATTGAACTAGTTGATTTTAATGAAATTTATGGCAAAGGAATAGACAAAGCAGGTGAACCGGCTAAAAAAACACGTCGTGGCCGTAGTCCAAAAAAGGCTGATGAAACCACGGCCGTTGCTGAAGCACCTATTGCAACAACAGAAGTTGCTAAGGAAGAAGAAAAGGAAGCCGATTAATAAATGAAGAACTATTAGAATATAAAAGGCAAAATCGTTTTAGGTTTTGCCTTTTTTTTGTACCAAATATTGTTAGAAAGAAATTGGCTATTTTAAATTAAAATGATCTTTTTTTGCATCTGAAACAATGTAATCTATGACCCAAAGTAAACAATCCGCCATTTTGTTATTAGCTGATGGACATGTATTTCATGGAAATTCCTTTGGTGATACTGGAACTGCTACCGGAGAAATTTGTTTTAATACCGGCATGACAGGTTACCAGGAGGTATTTACAGATCCAAGTTATTCAGGTCAAATTTTGATTATGAATAATGTACATGTTGGAAATTATGGTGTAAAGAAGACCGATGTAGAGAGTGGTGGTGTAAAAATTCGTGGGTTAATTGCTCGTAATTTGGAAGAACAATTCAGCCGATTTCAAGCAGAAGGAGATTTGCATGAATATTTGGTTGCTAATAACATTGTTGCCATTGAAGCTGTCGATACCCGAGCCTTGGTTGCACATATTAGAACCAAGGGAGCAATGAATTGTATCATTTCAACTGAAATATTAGATGTTTCGAAATTAAAGGAAACGTTAGCCAAAGTTCCGGATATGGATGGTTTAGAATTGGCCAGTACCGTTAGTACAAAAAATGAATATGAATTGGGAGATGTCAATTCTGCAATTAAAGTGGCTGTTTTAGATTTTGGTGTGAAGGAACATATTCTAACATGCTTGGTTGAAAGAGGTGTTCATGTTAGGGTATATCCTGCAAAAACAAATCTGGCAAGGCTTAAAGAGTTTAATCCAAATGGTTATTTTATTTCTAACGGACCCGGTGACCCCTCCGCAATGCCTTATGCTGTTGAAACTGTAAAAGAAATACTGAAAGAAAAGAAACCTTTATTTGGGATTTGTCTCGGACACCAGTTATTGGCGTTGGCAAATGAAATCCCTACTTTTAAAATGCACCATGGACATCGTGGATTGAATCATCCTGTGAAAAATATTATTACCGGGCAATGTGAAATCACCACGCAAAATCATGGCTTCGGAGTGGATCCTGCCGCAGTTCGTAAACATGCCAATGTAGAAGTTACACACATCAACTTAAATGATGATTCAATTGAAGGGATTCGTTTAAAAGACAGGCCTGCATTTAGTGTACAATATCATCCGGAGAGTACCCCGGGCCCCCATGATAGTAGATACCTTTTTGACCGCTTTATTGAAATGATAAAGGAACAGCAAAATTAATGGGTAAAATCTTTTGCCGTATCTTAGTTAAATGAAAATTGCAATCATCAA
Source organism: Bacteroidota bacterium (assembly GCA_043745885.1). Classification (GTDB taxonomy): domain Bacteria; phylum Bacteroidota; class Bacteroidia; order Chitinophagales; family Chitinophagaceae; genus Sediminibacterium. Next base: position 2,806 of record JAYTSC010000525.1, read on the forward strand.
TGG
>JAYTSC010000526.1:0-3272 GCA_043745885.1 Bacteroidota bacterium
CGAATGTTTCGACTTCCCAATTCTAATGCTACTGATTTGGTAAAACCAATAATACCGGCCTTACTGGCTGCATAACTGCTTTGACCTGCATTGCCACGAATACCTACAATAGAACTCATATTAATAATGCTGCCCGATTTTGCTTTCATCATGGGACGAATTACCTGTTTGGTCATATTGAATACGCTTTTCAGGTTAATGTCCATTACCTCATCCCATTGTTCCGGTGTCATACGTAACAAAAGATTGTCTTTAGAAATACCGGCATTGTTTACACAGATATCAATTTTGCCGAATTCTTTCAATACCTCATTTACAAAAACTTCACATTCAGAAAAAACGCCTGCATTACTTTTAAAGGCTTTGGCTTTTACACCCAGTGATTGTAGTTGTAGTTCTAATCTATTTGCTTTTTCTGCACTGCTGTCACTAATATAAGTGAATGCAATATCACTGCCATGTTCAGCTAAAGTAAGTGCAATAGCAGCCCCTATTCCACGTGCTGCTCCGGTAATAATCGATACTTTTCCTTCTAGTAATTTCATAAACAGGTGTTTGAAGTAGAAACAAATGTAAAATAAATGAACGTGTTAGCAAAGGATAGTTTTACTGCCTTTTTCCTATGTGTAGTCAATAGCTTTTTTAGGTTTATATTTTTTCAATTTTCGCTGCATAATTGGCATAAGTAATAGTATAGAGTAAATACTGTACGAGATATAATTATTGTCATTATGAGTTATTATAGCGGTCGCAATAACTAATGCAAAAACAATTCCTAATACAATAGCAGGAAATTTACGCTGCATATAAATATATTTCTTTTCGGCTTCATGACCCGGCATACTCAATTGAGGTCTTCTGATAAAAATATGGTGAGCTAGAAGAAAATTGCAAAATAACACCAGCCATATATTACCAAGATAAATAATCATTGGAAACATAAAATCTGGTTTTATGTGAATTAAACCCGAAGCAGTGAAAGGGAATGATACAATAAATAACAAACTAAGAAGGTTTAAAAAAATCACGCCGTTGTCATAAGCTTTTAAATAGCGAAACATTTTCAAGTGTTTTGCCCATGACATGCCAATAAAAAAGAAACTAACTAAAAATCCGGCAAATTCGCGCAGTGTATGCTTGAACATTTTAAACAGATCAAGCGATATTTTATAGTTTTCAGGTAATTCAGGAAATTTTATTTCAATAATCAGTAAAGTAATGGCAATAGCAAATACTGCATCACTGAAAAGAATCATTCTCTCGAGTTCAAATTCTTTATGAATACTATTATTTGTTATTTCGCTCATGTTTTTTCTATTAAGGATTTAATCTCTTCCAGGTATTCTCTATCATTACTTAGTCTTGGGATTTTATGTTGCCCCCCCAGTTTTCCTTTGCTCTTTAGCCATTTATGAAATATTCCTTTTTTTAAAACCAGAATATGGGGAATAGTTAAAGCGATATCTTTATAACGTTTGGCTTCATAATCACTGTTTAAAGACTTTAAGGCACAGTCTAATTCATAAGCAAACTGATCAATGGTTGGCGGTGGTATTTCAAATTCTATTAACCATTCATGTGCTCCTTTTTGGTTGTCACTAAAATACACAGGTGCGGCGGTATAATCATTCACAATCAACCCTGTTTTCTGAGCGGCCATGGCGATGGCTTTATCGGCATTATCCGAAATCACTTCTTCCCCAAATGCATTGATGTATTGTTTTAGTCTACCACTTACTTTAATTCTAAATGGCCAAGTGGAAGTAAATTGAATGGTATCTCCAATTAAGTATCTCCAAAGTCCGCCATTGGTACTAATGACTAAAGCATAATTTTTGCCAATTTCAACTTCCTTTAATCCAATAGTTTTGGGTTCGGATTTGCCGTACTCTTCAACAGGCATAAATTCATAAAATATGCCATGGTTTAAAAATAATAACATACCATCTTTCCCAGGATTATCCTGCGCAGCAAAAAAACCTTCACTGGCATTGTACATTTCAAGGTAAGTACATCCCTTTCCAATAATTTTTTCAAATTGTTCACGATAAGGCAAAAATGATACCCCCCCATGAACATACATTTCTAAGTTTGGCCAAACCTCTTTTAAAGTGGTTTTACCGGTAATTTCCAAAATACGTTTTATCAATATCATGGTCCAGGTAGGTACCCCCGCAATGGAAGTTACATCTTCTGAAATAGTGGATTGAGCTAATAACTCTATTTTTCCTTCCCATTCATCCATCAAGGCAATAGATAATTCAGGTGTACGTATCCAGTTAGCCCACATGGGGGTGTTTTGTAACAATACAGCACTCAAATCTCCATATTGAATATCTTCATTTATTTTACTGATTTGGTGGCTACCTCCAATCACCAACGACTTACCGGTCAATAAATCACTGTCAGTGTTAAAATTATAATATAGGGTTAGTACATCCTTTGCAGCCTGAAAATGACAATCTTCTAAACTTTCTTGTGTTATGGGAATAAACTTGCTTTTATCACTAGTAGTACCACTACTTTTTGCAAACCAATTTACAGGTGTGTTCCATAATAAATTTTCTTCTCCCTGCATTAAGCGGTCGATATAGGGTTTTAAATCATCGTATTCCTGAATAGGAATATGCTGTTTAAATTTGCGAATATTGAATAATTCTATGAAATTATGTTTTCGACCAAACTCAGTGTATTGGCCATGTGTAACCAGATCTTGCAATACCTCACGCTGTGATTCTATAGGATTGTTTATCCATTGTTCTATGCGCCAATGTCTAAATCTGGCCAAACGGGATATTGCAGGACTAAGCAGTTTCATGTTAAGATTAGCAGCAAAATACGCTATGGAAACGAGAAAATCTAAAGGTTATGGAAAAGGAGGGGTATTGGGTAAATGGAGAATTTGGTAATTAGGATGGCGGCACACGGTTTAATTTAGAAAGAAATTAATGCGCTAAAAGACCATCTTTACCCATGTCAATGATCCAGTCTTTTCTTTTCAATTCAAAATTGGTGCCCAAATACAATCTTCTTACCTGTTCATCTTCGGCTAATTCCTCTGCCGTTCCATGTTTAAAAATCTTTCCTTCAATAAGTAAATAAGCCCTGTCGCATATTGACAAAGTTTCGTTCACATTGTGATCGGTAATTAGAATTCCGATATTTTTGTATTTCAATTTTGCTACTACTCCCTGAATATCTTCTACTGCAATAGGATCTACCCCCGCAAAGGGCTCATCTAATAAAATAAATTTGGGATCTACAGCCAATGC
>JAYTSC010000527.1:0-2696 GCA_043745885.1 Bacteroidota bacterium
AACCAGCGATGAAATCGGCACATTAGATATGGAGAATATGGCCATGATAATTAAATCCATCGCATTAAGTTCAAAAGGAATTATCAGCGGAAAAGAAACCCCATCTAGGGTAGATGTTACTGAATTGAATAACCCGAGGCCAGCTATACCCGTACCAGTTAAGAATCAATAAAGCTAAAAGCAGAAAGCGTAAAGCCCAAACCCTAAAGCTAAATGCTTAAAGCTGAAAGCAAAGGGCAGAATTTAAAGAATCTTTCTGCTTTAGGCTTTTAGCTTTCTGCTTTTTTTAAGCTTTCACAGCCAAACTATGCACAGCGTCGCTAATTTCTTTAATAAGGTTGGTATCTTTTTCTATGGCGTTGCCAACAACAATCACATCTGCACCTGCTTTACAGTTTAAGTAAGCTTTTTCGGGTTCGGTAATGCCTCCGCCAATAATTAACGGGATGTCAATACTTCTAGCCACTTTTTCAATCATTGTTTCACTAATGGCTCTTTTAGCCCCACTGCCCGCATCCATGTAAATAAGCTTCATGCCCAGCATTTCTCCGGCCATGGCGGTACACATGGCAATTTCGCTTTTATCCGCAGGAATAGGTGTTGCATTGGATATATAAGATACGGTGGTAGGTGCCCCGCCATCAATGACCATATATCCGGTAGGTAAAATTTCTAAGCCACTTTTTTTTACAAATGGAGCACTGATCACATGTTGCCCAATTAATAATTCCGGATTACGACCTGATATCAGCGATAGATATAACAAAGCATCAGCATATTTACTTACCTGCGAAGGAGAGCCGGGAAATAATAATACGGGAATTTTGGATTGGGATTTGATTTGTTGAATACATTCATCCAAATGACTTGAAATAACCAAACTTCCTCCAACAAAAAAATAATCAACTTTTGCCTGAGTTGCAAGTAATAGTAATTGATCAATTTTTTCATTATCAACCTTATCAGGATCAATCAATACAGCAAAGGATTTTTTGCCTGATTTCTTCCTTTCAATAAATTGATGATATATCGCCTGGTTCATTCACTAATAAGTAAGTACTCTTGCAAAAATGCAATATTTTTTTTATTTAATCTGTTTATTGCCTCTTTTAGTTCAAAATGACCTGTTTTACGAAACTTTAGTCATTTACGGAAAATAACCCATTGATTTGCCAAATCTTCAAAAAATTATTTTCTACACCTGTTAATAATGCAGCAAAATCAATGTGGAATTGAGGTGCGAAATAATCCACATTCCTTATCCACAAGGTGTTAATATTTAAGCAGTGGTTTTATCGAAATGGAAAGATATTTTCGTCAACCGCTTAACAATTCGTTAATCCAGGAGGCTTAAGAAATAACCCATTAAATACACCCGTAACATGTCCAAAGCACCCGTTAACAAAGGTTTGCAATTTAGTCGCCGTTTCACCAAGGATGGCATTAGTCCTTTCGAAATGTTTACCTACGATTATCGCGACAGCATCATCAAAAATCCCAATGGGGAGAAAGTTTTCGAAATGAATAATGTAGAAGTCCCGAAACAATGGAGCCAGATTGCTACAGATATTCTTGCACAGAAATATTTTCGTAAAGCGGGTGTACCCCAACCGGATGGGTCGGTGGGTAGAGAAACCAGCGTTAAACAAGTAGCTCACCGCATGGCCAATTGCTGGAGGGTATGGGGCGAACGGTATGGATATTTTGCCACTCAAAAGGATGCTGAGGTTTTCTATGATGAATTGGTGTATAGCATCATTAACCAATCTTGTGTGCCCAATTCACCACAATGGTTCAATACCGGATTACATGAGAGTTATGGAATTACCGGAAAAGCGCAAGGTCATTATTTTGTTGATCCCAATGACAGCAAATTAAAAAAGTCGGCCAATGCTTATGAGCGTCCTCAACCACATGCTTGTTTTATTTTAAGCGTTAGCGATGACCTGGTTAATGAGGGGGGAATTATGGACCTCTGGACACGTGAAGCACGTATTTTCAAATATGGTTCAGGTGTAGGCACCAACTTTTCTCATATTAGGGGTGGTGGTGAAAGATTATCCGGTGGCGGAACCTCCAGTGGACTTATGAGCTTTTTGAAAATTGGCGACCGCGCTGCTGGTGCCATCAAAAGTGGTGGAACAACCCGCAGAGCCGCCAAAATGGTTTGTTTGGATTTGGATCACCCCGAAGTGATGGAATTTATCAATTGGAAAGTTGGCGAAGAAGATAAAGTGGCTGCATTGGTAGCTGCAGGTTACGATAATGGATATGAAGGAGAGGCCTATGCAACTGTTTCCGGTCAAAATTCCAATAACAGCATCCGTATTCCCAACTCATTTTTCAAAGTATTGGAAGAAGAAGGTGAATGGGAACTAAAAGCAAGAACCGATGGTCGGGTTATGAGCAAAATTCCTGCTCGTGAAGTTTGGAAAAAACTTTCTTATGCAGCCTGGCGTTGTGCCGATCCTGGTACCCAGTATGATACCACCATCAATGAGTGGCATACTTGCCCCAAAGGTGGTAGAATCAATGCATCTAATCCCTGTTCAGAATACATGTTTCTGGATAATACAGCCTGTAACCTGGCATCCATCAACCTTCGTCAATTTCATACCGAAGAAAACAATGTTTTTGATATAGAAGGATTTGAATATACTACCCGTTTATGGACCACTGTTTTAGAAATTTCTGTG
>JAYTSC010000528.1:0-1588 GCA_043745885.1 Bacteroidota bacterium
TCTTTTTTATATTCCGCTTCGTTAAAAGGAGCTTTCGCCATTTTGGCTCTTTCTTCAGTGGTAGACGCTACCACATCATCATAAAAACCGGGTATGGTAATATGGTTATTTTCATCATGACAGCCGGCAATCATTTTTGCCAACATGGTTACCGGGTTGGCTACAGCACCCCCATAAACACCACTATGTAAATCGCGGTTTGGACCAGTTACCTCAATTTCTATATAGCTTAAACCACGAACCCCAATGTCAATGGAAGGGGTATCCATACTCAGCATGGAAGTATCGCTGATTAAAATTACATCTGCTTTTAATAAGTCTTTATTCGCTTTAACAAAAGTGGCCAGATTGGGACTTCCCACTTCTTCCTCACCTTCAATAATAAATTTTACATTCGCTTGTAAGCTATTTGTTTGGGTCATCGTTTCTAATGCTTTAACATGCATATAAAACTGTCCTTTGTCATCGCAGGATCCGCGTGCATAAATCTTTCCGTCTTTAATAACAGGTTCAAAAGGGCCACTGTTCCATAATTCAAGCGGATCTGCCGGCTGCACATCATAATGACCATATACCAAAACAGTGGGTTTGGAGGGGTCGAAATTTTTTTCTCCATACACTAAAGAATGCCCAGCAGTTGGATAAATGGTTACTGTATCAGCACCGGCTTCTAATAATCTTTGTTTTACTGCCTCAGCGCATCGGTTCATATCTTCCTTGTGCTCGCTTCGAGCACTAACACTCGGTATTCGCAACAGTTCGAGCAGCTCGTTTAGAAAGCGGTCTTTATGTTGTTCCTGATAATCTTTCCAAATCTTCATGATCACTGATTTTAGGATTCAATTTATGATTTAATACATTCGTGATTTTAGGTTACAAATTTAGGCAGTAATTAGGAATGTAATTCAGGGAATTATTATATTTTTTTCAAATCTGTGTTAATTGAATTGAGAAGCTGAAGGAGTGACACTGGAGACCAGAGTGGATATGAAGATGGATAGGCAATTGAATTAAACTACTCACTAACATTTCTCAACTTATAGATGACTTCTACAACCGATGTTTCTGATTCGAAATAATATTCTGCAAAGTCCATTCCAGTCTTCTTTTTAAGGGCTCCTGTCGTACTGTACAATCTGATTTGGTACAAATGGTACAACTAAATGGCAAACATCCATCCGTATGCACAAACAATTCCAGTGAATCACCAAACTGTTTTTTTATTAATGCAGAAAGTGCATCAATTTCCAGATGGGCTTCATGAATGTTTAAGTACCAGGGTACTGTAAGATGACAATCAATGTGTAATAAAGGTCCGTATTTGATTACCCTTAGATTATGTAGATCAATCCAATTGGCTCGTTTATTTTCATTTAGGATGATAACCAGCTGCTTTAAGAGTTTCATATCTGCTTCATCCATTATTCCGGCAAGAGAAGTCCGAATAATTTTATAGCCATTGTAAATGACCACAACACTCATTCCCAATGCAATCAGTTTATCAAGCCAAAATAATTTAGTGATTAGAATAATAACCAAACCGGCAATAATGCCCAAAGTTGAATACGTATCAATTTGTAAATGTTTT
>JAYTSC010000529.1:0-3938 GCA_043745885.1 Bacteroidota bacterium
TTTCTGCTGCTTTTTCTTCTGGTGCCTCAAAATGGAAACTTGGATCAGTACTGAAAACAAAACCTCTTGTATCCGGTTTATTCTTTTTGCTCATACATTATCTTTAGAAAATTATTTGTCTATACAAATATAAAGAGCGCCTTTTGTGTAAATTTTTTCTTATCTAATTATTAGGTTATTGTATAACTGCTTTCAAACTCATATCTAGGCTTTGTGCCTGGTGTATCAATCCTCCAACGCTAACAAAATCAACCCCGGTTGCTGCATAGGATTCAATAGTATCTAAATTTATGCCACCACTTGCTTCGGTTTCAAATTTTCCGTTGATGATGCTGAGAGCATCCTTTATTGCTACCGGTGTAAAATTGTCGAGCATAATTCGAAATACTTTTCCCGTTCCGATTTCACATACTTTCTTTACCTCTTCTAAATTTCTTGTTTCAACTTCAATCAATAAAGGCGTTTTTAATTTTTCTACATAAGAATAAGCAGCTAGGATAGCAGGTTCAATCCCTCCACAATAATCTATATGGTTATCCTTAAGCATAATCATATCATACAAACCCATTCGATGGTTAACTCCTCCACCAATTTTTACGGCTTCTTTTTCAAGTAAACGAAAATTGGGGGTGGTTTTACGTGTATCAAGTAAACGAGTATGGTAGTTTTTTATTTTTTCGGCATATTGGAGTGTTAAAGTTGCAATGCCACTCATTCTTTGTAGGCTGTTGAGTACCAATCTTTCGCAGGTCAATATCGTGTGAAGGGAGGCTTCAACTTCAAAAGCCCTTTCTCCAGGGACTATTACATCACCGTCTTTTTTGTGAGCTGTAAAGTTTACAGCAGGATCTTTCATCCGAAATATCCTTTCTGCAACCTCTAGCCCTGCAAGAATACCATTTTGTTTGATCTTAAGTTCTGCTTTTCCCATTTTCTCATGAGGAATACAACTGAGGGTTGAATGGTCACCATCACCAATATCTTCCAGTAAAGCTTCCGCAATCAAATGATCTAACTGCTCTTCAAATGTTTTCATTTGGTAAAAATAAGTATATACGTAAAAATCCCATCCCTAAAATTTGGGATGGGACTCATTTATTTATTCACTAAATTTTAGGTTAACTTATTCGAAGGGTAATGATTTGTCTTTTGCCATCTTTCACTTTCAACATAATTGTAATATTATGTCCTTTACCATTATCGAGTAATTTCCCCGCTAAGTACATGGTTGTCGCAATCTCCCTTTCAGAAGTTTTTTCAAATCCCTTAATGCCATTTTCAGCATAAAAAGCTTTTAAGGTTATCGTAGCTTGGTTACGACCTATGTTTTTAACTTCACCTTTGTCAAGTAGTTTCAAATCTACATAATCATCAAAAAAATTACCTACCTGCCCGGCATCGCCGGATTTCAATGCATTAATAATCGACTCAACATCTCCCTGGGGTTTAAATGCCATTAGCCCTAAAACTACACCTAATAATAAAAATACTTTTTTCATAATACTCATTTTCTAACTTTTAAATGCCAAAAACATGCCAAACTTGGACAAATCGGGTATTTAGTTAAAGTTAGCATCAATTCATCAAACCTAAAAGTGTTAATTTTATACTATGTCTAAGAAAGCTATATTGATTATTATGGACGGATGGGGACTGGGAAAAGTAAAGTCTGCCGATGCCATCCAAAATGCGAATGTTCCATTCGTGAGTTCTTTGTATTCAAAATATCCTAACGCCACTTTAACCACTTGTGGTGAAGAAGTAGGATTACCTGATGGACAAATGGGCAATAGCGAAGTTGGGCATCTTAATTTGGGTGCAGGACGTATTGTTTACCAGGAACTTCAAAGGATAAATGTGGCCATTCGCAGTGGTGAAATTGCTCAAAACAAAGAACTTCTGTCTGCAATACATTATGCTATAAATAATAACAAACCTTTACACCTTTTGGGACTAGTGAGTGATGGTGGAGTTCATTCGCATACCAGCCATATCAGGGCCATATGTGATGTTTGCAAAAAAGAAGGCTTAACCGAAGTATTTATTCATGCCTTTACTGATGGACGAGATACAGACCCTAAAAGTGGACTGGACTTTATTACAAAACTGCAGGCCTTCCTGAATGATTCAGTAGGAAAGATCGCTTCCGTCTGTGGCAGGTATTATGCAATGGACAGAGACAAAAGGTGGGAAAGAGTAAAATTAGCATACGATTGTTTAGTAAAAGGCGAAGGCCGTAAAGCAACCGATGCAATTGCTGCTATGGAACAATCCTATACAACAGGCGTAACTGATGAATTTATAAAACCTACGAATATTATTGATGAGTCACAGCAGCCACTTGCTTTGATTAAGAATGGAGATGCTGCCATATGTTTTAATTTTAGAACAGATCGTTGTCGTGAAATAACAGAAGTATTAACACAAACCGATCATACTGATTTTGGCATGTCAAAACTTGATCTGCATTATACAACAATGACTATGTATGACCATAAGTTTACAGGAGTACATGTTATTTTTGAAACCGATAATCTTCGCAATACATTGGGGGAAGTATTGTCTGCGAATCATAAAAAACAAATCCGCATTGCCGAAACCGAAAAATACCCGCATGTCACTTTCTTTTTTAGCGGAGGTCGGGAAGAACCCTTTAATGGAGAAAGTAGAATTATGGTTCCTTCCCCAAAAGTAGCTACTTATGATTTACAGCCTGAAATGAGTGCCGTTGAGTTAACAGATAAACTGATTCCTGAGATAGAAAATGAAAAAGCAGATTTTATTTGCCTTAACTATGCCAATACAGATATGGTAGGACATACCGGCGTTTTTAGTGCCGGCATTAAAGCAGCTGAAACCGTAGATGCCTGCGTAAAAAGAGTGGTTACTGCTGCATTAGATCATGGATATACCATTTTTTTAACAGCTGACCACGGTAATGCAGATTATATGATAAATGAAGACGGCTCACCAAATACTGCGCATACATTAAATCCGGTTCCATTTTTTATTATTAACAAAGAATGGAAGGGTACTATTAGAAATGGTAAATTGGGCGACGTAGCTCCTACCATCTTAACAGTAATGGATTTACAGATTCCTGAAGAAATGACAGGAAATATCTTAATATAAATTTCAGTTCCCCAGATATGAAAATTTTCGAAAAAAATCCTCATTGGCTTATTTATTGTGTTTATCGTTATGCAAGCTTATAGAACGCCAAAAAATATTGGTAATGATACTTCAAAAAACATTTCAAATACCTATGCTGTTTCAGATAGTGTTAAAACAATTCTAACAAAAGCTTGTAATGATTGCCATAGCAATAATACCCGTTATCCATGGTATGCAGAAGTGCAACCGGTATGTTGGTGGCTAGGTGACCATGTACAGGAGACCAAAAAAAAATTCAATTTGAGTGAATTTAATGGATATCGTATTGCCCGTCAATATAAAAAGCTGAAAGAATGTATTAAAGAAGTGAAAGAAAGTGGCATGCAATTGCCGTCCTATACCATTATTCACAGAGAGGTTATATTATCAGATGTTGAAAAACAAACATTGTTTACATGGTGTGAAACCATCAGAGCAAAATATCCGGCAGATAGTTTGGTGATAAAGAAAAAAAAATAATTTATCTGATTTAATTACTCCGGCAACTCTTGGTTGTCGGCTTTTTTGTTACAATTTTGATGAGAAGATATCTTTTCTAAGCAAAAAGGCAGAAATGATCCTAACGTTTGGAAATTTCATGGCAAAAAAATATACACTTACTTTGCAAGATGCAAATCAAATCAGCCAAATATGTTATTTCTTCTGCACTAATAAGTCAATGCCCGAAACCTGATAAACCGGAATATGCCTTTATTGGACGCAGTAATGTTGGTAAATCTTCTCTGATAAACATGGTTACCAACCAAAAAGGGCTAGCTAAAACT
>JAYTSC010000530.1:0-1889 GCA_043745885.1 Bacteroidota bacterium
ATTTTAATAACTGCCAAATCACTGCTGGCATCGGTTCCAATCACGGTTGCTTTGTAAGATTTTTTATTGGCAAGGGTTACATTTATTTCATCTGCACCATCTACTACATGGTTGTTGGTGATGATATAACCATCATCGGTTATCAGTACGCCACTTCCACTGGCTTTTTGTTCGGGAATCATTCTTGGGCCATTAAAATAGCTGTCAAAATCATCTCCAAAAAGATCCGAAAACGGGTTTTTACGTTGCTTTTGGCTATTGTTACTTACCTGCCTGGCTTTTGTTTTTGTTTTAATATGCACTACTGCAGGGGTTGCACTGGTAGCTGCCGGAGTAAAATCAATAGTGCTAGCCGGAGAATTCGTACCGTTAAAACCTACATAATTAACCGGTATTTTCCCTGAATCCTGAATACCGGCAGACTGTCGCTCATTATATTTGCCATATCCCCACACACTTACAATGGCTGTGCTTGCACTGATGGCCATAATGGTTAAAATGTTACTCAGTTTCATATTCATCTTTGAAATTTTTTATAATTAATTCAGGCAAATTACGTGCCTTTCTAACAGCAAATAAACGAACCTGTTCAATTGACAGTACACCGGCCACATCATTTAACAAATGTTTTACGGCAATCCTCGTAGTTGGGTACGAAGATAGGAGGAAGTTTGGAGTTTGTGGTTTGTGGTTTGTAGTTAAGAGGGACGAATTTCATCTTCAAAAACCACAAACTACAAACCACAAACCACAAACTTCTTCATCTTCCTCCTCAAATTCCCCCCAAAAACGCCATTGTATCTACTCCGTCCGCATAATTGGTTAAAGAAGGACTTTGTGCTTGGCCGAGAGGGAGCTGATTTTTACTCACAATGCATTGAATATCAGTATTATTTTCTAAGCTTGATAGATTTAGTTTGGAATCATAGAAGGAATAGTGCACCTGACTTACCGGTGAAAAAGGGGATTCGTTCTCTGTTAATATAATAGAATCATTATTCATGTAATATTTGTTACCCATTATTAATAATGCCAAATGGTAATCAAAATTGTGCATGTATTTATGAAAATCCATCAAATGAGCATATTTGCGAAGGGCATTAAGTAGGGGTAGAAAATCATAATCCCTGGGTACAAACAGTTTTGTAATATTTCGGCATCCCAAACCAAAATAGAGTTGTATATCATCGGCTAATGCCTCCAATTCATCTTTAGTTTCGGTAGCATCCAGAATGGCTACTGAAGTCCGATTTCTTCTAATGATATTTGGGTACTTGCCAAAATAATATTCAAAATACCTACTCGAATTATTGCTTCCTGTGGCTATGTAAGCATCACAGCCTTTTAATCTTTCGGCAAAAGAGACTTGGTTTTGTATCAGATGATCCCAATCGTATAATTTTTTCACTAGGTGCTTAATCAGCACCTCATCTTTAGAAGAAGCCTTCATTACTATTGAATGACCACTCATGAAAACACATAAGAAATCATGAAAACCTACTAATGGGATGTTTCCTGCCATGACAACACCTACCGTTTTGGGTATTGGAGTAGTTTCCGGAATGTTGTATTGTTGAGCCCATTCCTGTAAAAATGTCGGATCTAAGAAATTACGGGCAATATTTTGTGACGATTTTTCAATGAACTCAGGAATAAACCAGGGGTTTTCGCGATAAGCTTGTTCTTTTATAGAAAGCCATTCGGCTTCTTCGCTTAACATGTATTGGCCTAATCTAAATAATAAATTAATTCGTTCTTGTAAAGTCATTTCTCAGCCGTATTTTTGTGTGCAAATGTAGAATCACTAACCCAACAAACCCATTTTATATGGCAATCAAAATTACAGAAGAGTGTATCAATTGCGGAGCTTGCGAGCCCGAATGTCCTAA
>JAYTSC010000531.1:0-2626 GCA_043745885.1 Bacteroidota bacterium
GATGAGTTGGATAAACAGGAAAATAGCACCGCAGATGAGTTACAAATAAAAAAAGAAAAGATAGCACAGGGAATGGCCAAACTGAAAGAGCGTACCATCAAATACGATACTCTTCAGCAGCAATTAGATAATACGACTGACAAACAGATCAGTACCACAGATCCGGACAGCCGAAGCATAATCATTGTAAAAAATATTGTAGAAGTTGCATACAATGTACAGAATGCAGTAGACGATAAACATAATCTCATTGTTCATACACATGCCACCAACACCAATGATGGAAAAGCTTTGCATAAAACAGCCATACAGGCAAAACAAAATTTACAATTACAAAAAGAAGACCCCCTGATGCTACTTGCAGACAAGGGCTACCATACGGGAGCCGAATTACTACAATGCCAGCAGGAGAATTTTATAACCCATGTAGCCTTTAAAGAGCAACCGGGTGTAAAGCATATAGCACATGAATTTTTAGTGGAAAGCTTCAGGAGCTGTAAACTTTATATCATCTTCTGCAATAGTTACAGAAGGCAGGTAATGGTCTTGTGCCCACTTTATTATTTGCTTATGTGCTTTTGCAATTCCACGTTTTGGATTGATTTCATCAACAAAGCCATCCCAAAATTGAAAGGAAACTATTTTTTGTTCAACCAATTGTTTTTCAAGCAATTGGAGCCTGTCTTTTCGGTGTGCTAAATGAATAATATGGAGAGTCATGAGAGTAAAGGTATGAGTTATTTAATATTTCTCATTTCGCATATCGCGAAATGAGAAATATAGACTATATTTGTTTTATGAGAAAGCATAATGGCATGCGCCCCCAAGACGTGTCTATCCTCTTAAAGGTTATAGCAATTGACAATCAAAAATGGCAATTGGTAGGTCTTTCGAATACATTATATATAAGTGTGTCTGAAATTTCTGAATCTCTAAATAGAAGCCAGTTGGCTAATTTGATTGATTACAATAAAAAGATGGTTAACAGACAAAATCTTATGGAGTTTTTAGAATATGGTGTTCGTTACGTTTTTCCTCAAAAACCCGGTACCATGGTTAGAGGTACCCCTACAGCTCATTCACATCCTTCAATGAGAAAAATATTTATCAGTGAGATAAATTATGTTTGGCCTGACAACCAGGGAGAAGTTATAGGATTAATGATTGAGCCATTATACCCAAAACAAGTAGAGGCAATTAAGTTAGACCCCTTATTTTATAAACTATTGACTTTAGTAGATGTTATCCGTGTAGGTAGGGTAAGGGAGATTAAATACGCTGTTAATGAATTGAAAAAATACGTTTTACATGAGTCATCATACAAATAAAGTAAGAATTAAAGCTGTTGCTAATGCTTTAGGTAGCTTAAAAGAAAAAGTAGTTTTTGTTGGTGGCGCAACTATATCCCTTTATCCCGATAGACCGGTATTTGAAGTAAGACCTACAGACGATGTAGATGTCATAATTGAAATATTAAACTACTCTGGTAGAGCAAAACTTGAGGAAAAATTACGATCAATTGGATTTAGCCATGACATTGAATCTGGTGTGATATGCCGATATCATATTCAAGGAATTATTGTTGATATAATGCCAACAGACGATCCTTCAATTGGATTTACTAATAAATGGTATCCGGAAGGTTTTGCAAAAGCGATTAATTGTGATATTGATGAATTATGCACCGTAAGAATTTTGAGTGCCCCTTATTTTATAGCAACTAAATTGGAAGCATTTAAAAGTCGTGGTAAAAGTGATGGTAGGACGAGCCATGATTTTGAAGATATAGTATATGTTATTGAGAACAGGCAAGGAATATGGGAAGAAATAAACAATGCGGAAGAAACTATTAAGGACTACTTAAAAACTGAATTTTTAATTCTAATAAATAATCCTAATTTTTTCGAATGGATCGACTCTCACGTAGAAAGAGGGTCACCGCCAGCTACGTATTTAATATTTGACAAAATTAAAAGTTTCACTGTTTAATTATACTCTTCGAGAACTTGCCGCTAACGGCAGTTTGTGAAAAAACCCCCGCTACCAAAAAAGCTCCCTTTGGTGGGCCGGCACAGGTAATGGAATACTTGGGCAGATACACACATAACTTGTCCCGAACTTACTTCGGGAAGGTAGCCATTACCCCGCATCGCATCTTCCATATTGACAATGATACCATTCGCTTTAAGTACAAAGATGGTAACAAGCAAAAAGAATTGTATCTGAGCCATGTAGCGTTCATAAGAAGGTTTGAGCAACATATACTACCCAGGCGTTTTGTAAAAATTAGGCATGCCGGTTATTTATCTCATAATGGTAAACACAAACGAATAGAAGCTATACACAAGCAGTTGGTCTTACCGATGCCAATGCCAAAAGTAATAACACCCATGCAGTTGCAAGTATTGCAACGTACTGGAGTAGATATTAGTATATGCCCAAAATGTGGTACGGGTAAATTGATGCTCGTGGCTAGTTTTGTAATGATTAACAATGAATTAAAAAATACCAATACCCTTAACAATATAGGATCACCCCTTAAAAAGGTACATGCTTAGTAAACCACATTATATCACCACATCTAAAATAGCCTTGCCCGAAAAAAGCAGTTTTTGGGTAGGGGAAA
>JAYTSC010000532.1:0-1790 GCA_043745885.1 Bacteroidota bacterium
TTGTAGAATTCCTGTGGCAATGGCCGTTGCATTGGGTTCTGTTACCACCCCAACTTTACCATCCGGAACCAGATCCGGCAATCCGCCTACATTGGTAACCAACATTGGTTTTTCAAAATGATAGGCGAGGGGTGTTACACCACTTTGGGTGGCATTCCGATAAGGTTGAATAACAAAATCTGTGGCACTCAAATAATACCTGACTTCACTATCGGCAATAAAATCTGTACGAAGAATTAATTGTGATAGAATACCCAATTTTGAGATTTGCTCATCATATACTTCTCGCTTATCATAAAATTCACCTGCAACTAATAATTTAATATTAGCCTTTCTAATCCGATCATCATTCATAGCGTCTAACAATATATCAAGCCCTTTGTAATGACGGATAAAACCAAAAAATAAAATTACTTTTTCATTTTCAGGGATGCCTAATTTTAGCCTTGCCTCTTTTTTAGCTATCGCCTCTCCAAAGTTATCGTACAAAGGATGAACTACTTTTGTTACAGGTTTAAAAGAAAACGATACAAGATCCTGTTTCACTTTTTCACTCATGGTTATGAATGCATCAATGGGTTTTACAAAATATTTTGTAAATAAATAGTCCCCGGGTCTATGCTCGTGTGGGATAATATTGTCGGCAATACAAATCACTTTTGTGAATTTGTTTTTCTTTACCATACGTAAAATGGTTCCCAAACAAGGACCCATCAATGGAATCCAAAATCGAACAATCATAATTTCAGGCTGGAGATTCTTCAATTCATTCCCGACTTTTATCCAGTTAAAAGGATTAATGGAATTAATACAAACTTTGATTTTTACATTCGCAGGAGCCGGATCTGATGAATATTGGGTTGTCCCCGGAAATAAAAAATCGGGATACTGTAAAGAAAAAGTATAAATAGTTGTATCAAATCCTCGTTCAGTAAACTGTTTAGCTAAGCGCTCATCAAAAGAAGCCAATCCGCCTCGAAGTGGCCAGGCAGGTCCGATGATGATGATTCTTTTTGGCATTCGTATAAAACTATTTTATAAGGGAAAGGTAAATAGTATG
The DNA here is from genome assembly GCA_043745885.1 of Bacteroidota bacterium. GTDB lineage: Bacteria > Bacteroidota > Bacteroidia > Chitinophagales > Chitinophagaceae > Sediminibacterium. The sequence goes on from JAYTSC010000532.1 coordinate 1,061, forward strand.
CATAAAAAAATCTGTTTTTGATCTATTCTTGTTAATTATTGATCCCGGATTTTTTCTCAATCAAATAAGTATTTCTATCTGTGGCATTTCTGGCAATCAGTTCTGCTATGAATCCGGTTAAAAATAATTGCATACCAATGATCATGGTAGTTAGGGCTATGTAGAAGCTTGGACGGTTTGTAAGACTAAAATCAATAGCTATAAATTTGGCAATGATTAAGTAAATACTTGAGGTAAGTCCAATTAGGAAAAATAAGGTGCCCAATAATCCAAAAAATTGCATGGGTCGTTTACCAAACTTTCCTAGAAACATGATCGTAGTCAAATCCAGAAATCCATTCACAAAACGTTGCCAGCCAAATTTGGTAATTCCATATTTACGGGGCCGGTGTTCTACCACTTTTTCACCTATTTTTCTAAAACCACTCCATTTGGCTAAAATGGGAATGTACCGATGCATTTCACCATATACTTCAATGCTTTTAACAACTTTTCTTTTATAGGCTTTTAGTCCACAATTAAAATCATGTAATTGAATTCCCGAGTTTGCCCTGGCTACTGCATTGAATAATTTAGAGGGAATATTTTTACTGAAAGTATTGTCATAGCGTTTTTTCTTCCATCCACTTACCATATCAAAGCCATCTTCTACGATCATTCTCCTTAATTCAGGGATCTCATCCGGAGAGTCTTGCATATCCGCATCCATCGTAATCACTACGTCGCCTTG
>JAYTSC010000533.1:0-5084 GCA_043745885.1 Bacteroidota bacterium
CGTGAACAAATCAGAGAAGAATCAAAAGCATAGGAAAAAAATAGTTGTATGACCAACGAAGAAATCAAAATTTATATACTTACCGTTCAGCCGGAAGCAAATTTCGATGAAACAGGCGAATGGTTACATATTCTGATTGAACCTCATCATTGGAAACAACTGGCAAAAGAACTTCGAAATTCGCAGTTTCATTTCGATTACTTGTTCTGTCTCACTTGTATCGACTGGAAAACCCATTTAACCATGGTTTACCATCTATCTTCAACCAGTTTTCGACATACCATCGTTATTAAAGCAAACCTTGACCGTGAAAACCCTCAAATTGATACGGTTTCAGATATCTGGCGAACAGCAGAATTTCATGAAAGAGAAGTATTTGAATTATTTGGTGTACAATTTTTGGAGCATCCTGATTTAAGAAAACTGATATTAACAGATGATTTTATAGGTTACCCATTAAGAAAGGATTTCGAAGATCCTATTAATATGATAAAATTGTAGGGAGGAAATGTATACACAAACGGAAGTCATTAAACAAGCCATTACAACAGACGGTTCTGAGGGAGAACTGATCATTAATATGGGGCCACAGCACCCGGCCACACATGGGGTACTGCATTTGGTGATTACCCTTGATGGCGAAACCATTAAAAAAATTGAACCGCACCTGGGGTATATACATCGATCCATAGAAAAAATGTGTGAGAGCCTCACTTATCGGCAATTTATATATGTTACCAGCCGGATGGATTATCTGTCCTCACATATCAACAACTTAGGCTGTGCATTGAACGTAGAAAAGTCGATGCAGATTGAAGTACCACAAAGAGCCAAAGTAATCAGGGTTTTAATGAGCGAACTTACCCGAATTGCTTCACATGAATTGTGGTTGGGGGCGATGGCTATGGATTTAGGTGCTTTTACACCTTTCTTTTATTCATTTCGTGAAAGAGAACTCATTACTGATATCATGGAAGAAACCTGTGGTGCAAGGTTAACCATGAATTATATTGTTCCGGGTGGTGTGATATATGAAATTCATCCCGATTTTCAAACAAAAGTGAAAGCTTTTATTAAACAGTTCAAGCAAAAAGTTCTTGACTTCGAAGACCTGGTTACCAATAATGTGATTTTTCAAAACCGAACAAAAGGAGTGGGGATTCTTTCAAAAGAAGATGCTATTTCATATGGTTGCACCGGTCCTGTTGGCAGAGCCAGTGGTGTAAGCTGTGACATCAGAAAAATATTTCCTTACGAAGTATATGATAGCGTAGATTTTGATGAAGTATTGGAAAATGCAGGAGATTCTTTTGCAAGATATATAGTAAGGGTTAAGGAAATGAACCAGTCGGTTCGTATTATTGAACAATTGATAGATAATATACCCGAAGGCGATTTTCAAGCAAAAACAAAAGCAGTATTAAAACCACCCAAAGGTGAATTTTATACCAGAGTAGAAACTGCCAGGGGAGAATTTGGCGTTTACATTGTGAGTGAAGGTGGAACCACTCCTTACAGAATTAAATTTCGTTCACCCGGTTTTTCCAATCTTTCTGCGTTGGATCATATGGCCAAAGGAAGTAAAATAGGAGATTTGATGGCAACCATGGGAACATTGGATTTGGTAATCCCGGACATTGATAGGTGATATGGTTTGTTGTGGGTAGTTAATGTTTCCACAGCAAATATTGAATGAAGAAAAAAGTTTAATTAATTAATAACTGATTAATTGGAATTAATGAAAGTAAACTGGGCATTAGTGTACTACGATATAATGGTTCTTGCCTGTTTTGGAATTGTTTATTATCGATTTATGCACCCTGATCTAAGTGGTTTAAAATTTCTTTGGATTTTTTTGGGTATTTATTTTTTAATAAAAAATGGTTACGGACATTACAAATTTTTTAAAGAGACTAAAAGATTTTACTAATATTTATGTTTAGTTTAGAAGGCATAACCCAATCAATTCAAAACTGGCTTTACGGCACATTCGATTCAACATGGACATTGATAATTGAATGCGTAATCGTAATCTTTTTGGCTATCGGTTTGTTTGCGGCATTGGGTTTGGTCTTAGTATTAATGGAGCGAAAAGTGGCTGCACGTATTCAAATTCGTTTGGGGCCAAATAGGGTAGGTCCGGGCGGAATGTTTCAAACAGTTGCAGATACTATAAAACTTATTTTGAAAGAAGGGTTGGTTCCAGATCTATCGGATAAATTTTTATTCAATTTGGCTCCTTTCGTTGTAATGATAGTTGCCATGTTATTACTAGCACCCATTGCTTTTGCTAAAGGTTTTCAAATCTGGGATATCAATATTGGGGTGTTATATATTTCAGCCATTTCTTCTTTGTCTGTGATAGGTGTTTTAATGGCCGGATGGGCAAGTAATAACAAATACTCCTTATTGGGTGCTATGCGAAGTGGTGCACAAATTGTTAGCTACGAGTTGTCTGCAGGTTTATCTGTGCTTACAATTGTAGTATTAACCGGAAGCCTGCAAATATCTGATATCATTGCTTCTCAGGAAAATGGCTGGTGGATTTTCAAAGGCCATATACCCGTAATGATTTCTTTTGTCATCTTTATTATCGCTGTAACAGCCGAAACCAATCGAGCACCTTTCGATTTAGCAGAAGCAGAATCAGAACTAACTGCCGGATTTCATACAGAATATTCCGGAATGCGGTTTGCATTATTTTTCTTGGCAGAATACATCAACATATTTATTGTTTGTGCAATAGGCGCTACTTTGTTTTTAGGTGGATGGATGCCTTTGCACATTGGACATTGGGATGGGTTTAACCATTTCATGGATTATATCCCTTCCTCTATTTGGTTCTTTGGAAAAACCATGTTCCTCATTTTTTTAATCATGTGGTTTCGATGGACTTTCCCTCGATTACGCATTGATCAATTATTGAATTTAGAATGGAAATATTTGTTGCCTATTAGTATGTTGAATTTAATTCTGGCAACAGTGATGGCGATTTTGGGTTGGCATTTTTAAAAATAAAAATATAGTTTTTTGCATTTTTATATTAAAAGTTGATAAATGTTTTTGAAGGATTACATAAAAGATGTTTACACAGGAGTCATTTCTTTGCTGAAAGGAATGCGAATGACCGGTTATTATTTCTTGCATCCTAAGGAAATTATTACTGAACAATATCCGGATAACCGTGCAACACTTAAATTGTCAGATCGATTCAGGGGAGAAGTTGTGATGACACATGATGCCAACAATGAACATGCTTGTACCGGTTGTACCGCTTGTGAACTGGCTTGTCCGAATGGAACTATCAAAATCATTACAAAATTTGATATTACGCCTGAAGGGAAAAAGAAAAAAGCCATTGACACATTTATCTATCACCTTGAATTATGCACTATGTGTAACCTTTGTATCCAGGCTTGTCCTACTGATGCAATTAAAATGGCACAAAATTTTGAACATAGTGTTTATGATAGAAGCAAGCTTACTAAAAAATTAAATTTACCGGATTCTAAAATCAGGGAGGGAGTTGAATAATGAATTTTTCTGTTATCATATTTTATCTGATCGCTACATTTATTTTAGTTGCCGGAGTATTGGCGGTTACCTCACGTAAAATATTTCGATCTGCTATCTGGTTACTTTTTTCTTTAGTGGGTATAGCCGCTCTCTACTTTTGGTTGCAGGTTGAATTTGTTGCCGCCGTTCAAATTGTTGTGTATGTGGGAGGCATTGTGGTTCTGATTATTTTCTCCATTTTTCTTACGCAACAGTCCGGAAAAGAAATGCCTGGACCAACCATGAAAAGGACCCTCTTTTCTTTATTAGCAGCATCATTTGGTTTAGTACTTATGGGTACCCTGATTGCAGAATATGGATTTACTGAAAACCCTACGAAACCATTTAATCCGGGTGTTGCAGAAATTGGATCACAAATGTTGAGTACTACAGAACATGGCTTTATCCTCCCTTTTGAATTGGTGAGTATACTTTTATTGGCTGCCATGATTGGCTGCATAGTAATCGCCATGAAAAACAAAGAGAATAGTAATCCGAAAATACCGGAAAATCATACCCTAAATCCAAATAATCTGCGATAAGATGAATGTTGTTCCTCTAACACATATATTATTTCTAAGTACCGCCCTTTTCTTCATAGGTATGTATGGACTTTTTACCCGTAGAAATATGATCACCATGCTCATGTCAATTGAGTTGATGTTAAACAGCGTCAATATCAATTTTGTCGCATTTAATAAATACCTCTATCCTGATAAATTGGACGGTATTTTCTTTTCATTGTTCATTATCACTATTGCTGCAGCTGAAGCTGCTGTTGCTATTGCCATTATTATAAATATTTACAGAAGTCATAATTCAATAGATGTGGAAGATGCCACTGAAATGAAATTTTAAAAAATATGTCAAACTACTCCTATATTATTTTAATTCCCTTACTGCCCTTGCTGACATTTCTTTTGTTGGGCATATTTGGCAGAAAATATATCAAAACATTTTCAGGCACCATTGGTACTGCTTCTTTGCTTTTTTCAACTATCCTCTCATTTATTGCAGCTAATCAATACTTTTTTGTAGATGGGAAACTAAATGGTGTTTATCAAAAAATAATTGCTTGTAAGTATACTTGGCTTACATTTTCACCCAATATATCTATAGACATGGGTATCATTGTGGATCCTATTTCTGTGATGATGTTGGTGGTAGTCTGTTTTGTTTCTTTAATGGTGCATATTTTCAGTTTGGGTTATATGAAAGGAGAGGAGCGATTCGCCACTTATTATGCTTTCTTATCCTTGTTTACCTTTTCCATGTTGGGGCTGGTATTATCCTGTAATATTTTTCAGGTGTATATTTTTTGGGAATTAGTAGGTGTCTCATCTTTTCTTTTGATTGGCTATTATTTCGATAAACCTGCAGCAGTTGCAGCTTCTAAAAAAGCTTTTATAGTAACCCGTTTTGCAGACCTGGGTTTTTTAATTGGCATATTAATCCTTGCTTTTTATGGCGGAACACTTGATATAAGCACCTTGATTGAAAGACTTACTTCTACCCAATCTTCTCAATTT
>JAYTSC010000534.1:0-2963 GCA_043745885.1 Bacteroidota bacterium
AAAAATAAACTATGGCAACTACCAGAAGAAAATTTCTACAAACCTTGGGATCCTCCAGTTCACTTTTATTGGCCGGGATACCTGCTTTGGCTGATCAAACAAATATTCAAAAACTACTTTCTGCAGTAAAAGTAAGTGCTAATGACAAAGTTAGAATTGGCTTGATTGGTGCCGGCATTATTGGACATTATGATGCGGGAACGGCCATAAAAGTACCCGGGGTTGAATTAGTTGCTGTTGCTGATTTATATCAAGGTAGATTAGTCAGGGCAAAAGAAAAATGGGGCGCAGATATTTTTATTACCAGAAACTACAAAGAACTTTTAGCACGAAAAGATATTGATGCCGTATTAGTCTGTACCTGCGATCATTGGCATGACCATATTACCATCGATGCACTAAAGGCTGGTAAACATGTTTATTGCGAAAAACCAATGATACATCATGTTGAAGAAGGACTGGCTGTTATCGCAGCACAGAAAGCTAGTGGTAAAGTTTTACAGGTGGGAAGCCAGCGGGCCAGTTCGGTGATCTTTCTGGAAGCACAAAAATATTTCCAAAAAGGAGTCATTGGCGATCTTACTTATGTAGAATCTTATGTAGATAGAAACTCAGCATCCGGGGCATGGCAATATACCATTCCATCCGATGCTAATTTGCAAACCATTTCCTGGGATCTGTTTTTGGGGGATGCGCCAAAAGTAGCATTTGATCCCGTTCGTTTTTTTAGGTGGAGAAATTACAAGGCTTATGGTACCGGTGTTGCCGGTGACCTATTTGTACACAATGTAACGGGACTACACACCATTACCGGCTCAAAAGGTCCTGAATCTATATTTGCACTGGGGGCATTAAACTATTGGAAAGATGGGAGAGATGCCTATGATTTAGTAACAGGAATCATGCAATATCCCAAAACAGCACAACACAATGCCTTCCAGTTCTTTACCAGGGTGAATTTAGCAGATGGTGCAGGAGGTGGAGAATCTACCAGATTAATTGGTACGGAAGGTGTAATCGAAATTAAAAATAGTAGTATCAATATCAAACATTTTAAGCGTGCTGTAGCACCTTCTATTGGTGGGTATGATTCATTAGAAAGCTTTCCAAAATCTATGCAAGAATCTTTATTAGCAACTTATAATACAAAGTACAGTGCAGATGACAGAAAAGTGAAGGAAGGGGACCAGATAAACTTTGAAGTGCCTAAAGGTTATGATGATCGATTAGATCACTTTATCAATTTCTTTGAATCAATTCGGGTTGCTAAGCCCACTTTTGAAGATGCTGCGTTTGGGCTTCGTGCCGCCGGTCCGGCGGTTCTATGCAATAAGAGTGCAGAATTGAAAAATGTAATTCGTTGGGATCCGGAAAAAATGAAAGTAATTACTCCTTAATTTATTCATAAAATATTTCTTATATACGCTGACTTTACTAAGTTTCCTATGTCAGCCTATGTTCCTCCTATGTTAAATCTTTTTTTCAACACATAGGCACATAGTTGATTTTAAGCACATAGAAATATTTTAACACTAAATGATTTTAAAAGGAATGCATATGATTAAAGAAAGTAAACACAATCCTAACTCTATCCAAAGAAGAGAATTTATAAATACCCTTAGTTTCTCTATCGCAGGAGCTGTTGTTGTCAATCCTCTTTTTAGTCATGCGAATATTTTTTACAAGCCAAATGAAAGTATGACCATTCAACAAGTGATTGACCTGATCAATGCTTCAATTCCCGGAGCCCCCTTTCCTAAAACAGTAGATACCATCAAAGCAGGGGATGCTTCTCAAATAGTAACCGGAATTGTTACTACCATGTTTGCTACTATTGCGGTTATTGAAAAAGCTGCGCTGCTAAAAGCCAATTTCATTATAGCCCATGAACCCACATTTTATAATCATACGGATGATACCAATTGGTTGGAACAGGATAATGTGTTTCATTACAAAATGGTGTTATTAAAAAAACACAATATTACTGTTTGGAGATTCCATGATGGCATTCACGCTCATAGACCCGATGGAGTAATTTCGGGTGTAGTAAATGCCCTTGGGTGGGAAAAATACGCAGATCCAATAAAGCAATATTTAATAAATATTGAACCCTTAACCTTGAAAAATATTATTGAATTAGTAAAAGAAAAATTAGGAATTGCACACCTTAGATTTATTGGGAATAAAGAACAACTATGTAGGCGAATCGTTTTAGCACCGGGATCTGCCGGTGGGAGAATGCAGATCAATACCATTAGTAAAGAAAAGCCCGACCTTCTGATATGTGGCGAATTAGATGAATGGGAAACCAGTGAATATATCAGGGACCTGCAACTATCGGGATCTAAAACTGCCTTGGTAGTGCTTGGGCATATTGTAAGTGAAGAGCCTGGTCTTGAATGGTTGGTAAAATGGTTACAACCTCAATTACCCGAAATTTCAATTACCCATATTGCTTCGAAAGATGCTTTTAGTTGGGATTGATTTTCATCCGATGTGGGTGTTTTCACCACAATTGTTTGAAAGAATTCACGCAAAGTCAAAGAAAGAAGAAATAAGTCGCTAAGAGAAGCTTTGTGTGAAACAAAGGCTTATAACTTCTTTCGAACACTAGTTGTGTTTTCACCAACATCATAATCGACCTTTGGCTTTTAAATCATTCAACAGATATAGTAATAACAGTAAGAAACGAAGCACTGATATTTTTTTTGATTTTATGTTTCTAAATCGAACTGTTCCTGACAATTAAACTACCCTTGATCACAATATTATCTATTCGGTTATTGAATACTTTCTTTTCAATCATACGAAACAAAAGAGAAGCAGATTCTTTTCCAATTTCAAAGGCGGGGGGTGTTGAGGTTGTTAAAGAGGGTTTCAATAAAGAAGCGGTTCTTAAACAGGAAAAACTAACTATTTTTAATTCTTCGGGTATTTTCATTCCAATTTCATTACAGGCATAA
>JAYTSC010000535.1:0-4204 GCA_043745885.1 Bacteroidota bacterium
ACAGTATTGTAGCAGCTACCATGGCTACATTGGAAAAACAGTATAAAATACAAGCGGGAGGAAGAGAGATCAATTTATTTTATTTAATTGATGATAAAAGAGAAAGGATTGAGTTACAAGGTGAAAAGTACGAAGTACGAACCTTAGGGATACAATTCTCAAACGAAGAAATGTTGATAGAATTAAGAAAGCATCCTGAAAGATTTAGTGCGAATGTAATTTTACGTGGAGCTTTTCAAGAAACGATTTTGCCCAATATCGCTTTTATCGGTGGGGGAGGAGAATTAGCCTACTGGTTAGAATTAAAAAATGTTTTTGCTGCAGTGCAGATACCCTTCCCGGTTTTGTTATTACGTAACTCCTTTTTATTGATGAAAAAAGAGCAATCAGAAAAACTTATTCAATTAGGAATTACACACACCGATCTTTTTAAAGATGCTTTTTATTTAATTAATCAATTGGTAAAAAGAGAAAGCGAAAATCAATTAAGCCTTTCAAAAGAGATCGAACAAGCACATTTCTATTATTCCCGGTTACGAAAAATTACCGATGCGGTCGATAAAACATTAACTGCGCATGTTACCTCATTGGAAAAAAGTGCAATAAAAAAATTAACAGAACTTGAAAAAAAGGTGCTGCGAGCGGAAAGAAATAAATACAGTGCCCGGCAAAGACAGATTGAAAAATTAAAGAGAGATCTTTTTCCCAATAACAGTTTACAAGAAAGAGTAGACAATTTTTCTCTTAACTATGCCACTTATGGTACGGCATGGCTTCAAATGATTTATGATGTTTCCACAGGATTAAATAAAGGTTTCGGAGTGGTTACTTTGTAAAGTGCTTGTATTCACCTCTTTTCCGCATCATTGAGGGTAGCTTTTTTTTGAATATATCTTAACCTTAGAATACGCAAGGGCGCAGTATTAGACACTGAAAGTCGGGTATAAATACCTTATTATTGAAAACATCTAATCGTCAAAATGAAATCAATAGAAACCATAGCGCCCGTTCATTACAAACAAGTAATTACCTATTTAAAACTAACCAATCTAAAATTAGGCATCCTCATCAACTTCAATGAAGAACTGATTAAAACTGGCATTTAATGAATTGTAAATGGCCTCTGAAATTAAACCACCAAACTGCGCCCTTGCGCCTTCGCGCGCCAATCTTTGTTGTGGTTACTATGTAGATCACTTCAATTCAAAAACTCAACGTGAAAACTATTTTTTGCAGGAATTGTCTTTCAAAACACTCATCCCTCCCGACATATTCAAGACCTTAGTAAAGCCGTTTTGAGTAAGTAAATAACTCGCATGTGGACTACGGTGACTATGCGAACAAAAAACAATTATTTCCTCAGATTTCAATGAATTTATTTTTCCCATCTGCATTTCAAGTTCTTGAATTGGAATATTAATGGCATTGCGTAAGCCACCAAAATTGGGTTCCGCTTTCCCTTCAAACTCTTCTTTAGTACGAACATCCAATAATACAGTGTTGGGATGATTCTTAATATACTTGCAAATTTCTGCCGGAGTGATCGTTTTAAATACTACAGTAGATTTCAATACTAATTTCATATGACAACTTTCGCATTTACCGGAATTACGGTACACTTTCTTATCGCAATCCTGTCCACAGGGTAAGCATTGGTATTGATTGTTATTATTTTGGGTAGTGTGTATAGCTGCATTTGTTGTCTTAGTAAGTATTAATAATAAGCCTAGAAAACAAAGTAAGCAGAATGGTGATAATCTTTTTTTTACTAGCATATCGTGGGAATGGAAATGGGGAAAAGCGGAATCATTACTCATCAAAATTATTGGGCCAATCTTTTTTCAAATTGGCTATTTTACCACTTACCTCATGAAGAAGTGATTGTTTGTAATGGGCAATAGTAGCAGCAATCGTTCCATCGGAACTACCCAAAATTTGGGCAGCTAGGATGCCTGCATTTTTGGCTCCGTTTAAAGCTACTGTGGCAACAGGAACACCATTGGGCATTTGCAAAATAGATAAAACAGAATCCCATCCATCTATCGAGTTGGAAGATTTAATGGGTACACCAATCACCGGTAATGTTGTAAGGGAAGCAATCATCCCGGGTAAATGGGCAGCCCCTCCGGCACCCGCAATAATAACATGCAATCCACGATCTTTTGCAGTGGTAGCATAATCAACCATTCGTAAAGGGGTTCTGTGGGCTGAAACAACTGTTAATTCAAAATATATACCAAACTCTTTTAGAATATCTGCAGCTGCTTGCATAATATGCATATCGCTATCGCTTCCCATGATGATTCCGACGAGTGGTGAGGTAGTTATCATAAAATAAAAATGTATTGCAAGTTAGTTTTTTTCTCTGAATGATCATTGTAATAGGTGCCTAAGAATCAATTCGATTTAATTTTGCATTCTCTCCCTTTATTTATTTTTCGAACACTATTACTATTGTGATTTTATCAGGTAGGCAGCAATATTCCTTAAAATGGGTGCAGCTTTGGATTTTTTGATCGTTATCCTAATTTGACTTGTTTCAAGTTTTTCGAAGGAAGCGATTTTCTTGCGACCAATGGTTGTACCGGAATAAATTGTTTGGTAGGCTGTTCCCTGTAAAGCTTCTATAGTGAACACACTTATTCTTTGGCCATAGGTAAGCATTTCTTCCAGTACCAATGTGTTAAGTGTGGTTATTTTAGGCAATGAAATAAGCAATTGTGTATTTTCCTTTTGCGGAGAAGCCCAATAGGTTTCGTTCTTTTGATCTATAACATTTAAAAGACTTTTATTCTTACCGGTATTGGTGCTTATGTTAGCTGATCTAAAAACATTGGTTAAAAAAGCCGCTTCCCTAAGTTTTCTAAAACCCATTAATGAAGCAGAATCCGCAGCATTTATTTGTCCGGTTCTGTCTGGTGGTACATTTAATAAAAGATTCCCACCATTTCCGACAGATTTCAAATATAAATTGAAAAGTGTTTGTGGTGATTTTACCTTTCCATCTTCTTTTGCATGATAAAACCATCCCGGTCGGATAGAAACATCTGCTTCAGCAGGTATCCATAATTTGCCATTTACATTACCTCTGTTTAATGTGTCAGGGGGCGGTCCACCATTACCTCTTTTAAATCCGGCCGTATCTAATAAATTCCAGTTAGTATTGTTGATGATTCCATTTTCGTTTCCGCACCAACGAATGCTAGGACCGATATCGCTAAAAATCACTAAATGCGGCTGCCATTTTAGTGCAGAATCTTCAAATCTATGAAAATCATAAACTTGTTTTTTCCCATTAGGACCCTCACCATTCGCACCATCCCACCACAGTTCAAAATATTTGCCGTAATTGGTGAGTAATTCTTTCATGGAGGATAAATAGACATTATTATATTCAGGAGTTCCATATAAAGGATGGTTTCTATCCCAGGGAGAAATATAAACACCCATTTCGATCCCTATTTTTTTACAAGCATCATTCAGAGCTTTTACAACATCTCCTTTTCCATTCATCCATTTGCTTTCTCTTACAGTATGGGTACTGAATTTACTGGGCCATAAACAAAATCCGTCATGGTGTTTTGCGGTTAGAATGATACCTTTGGCTCCGGCTTTTTTGGCAATTCTTGCCCATTGTTCGCAGTCTAGAGCGGTAGGGTTGAATATCGATGGATCCTCATTTCCTTCGCCCCATTCTTTGTCAGTAAAAGTGTTTGGGCCAAAATGGATAAATAAATAAAACTCTTTTTCATGCCAGGCAAGTTGTTCTCTGGATGGTAAAGGGGGGAGGGGCTTGATGGATTGTGAAATTAAGCAGGTTGATAGGAAACAACCTACTAAAAGTATGCAGATTCTCATAGGCTCATTTGAGAATCTAATATACGGGAAAGTAATGGAAGAATTTGTAATACCTAAATCTTATCGTTTATTTTAGTTGGCGTTTATACATCTGTACTGCATTCTCAAATCCCAAATAAATGGCATCACATACCAATGCATGCCCAATACTTACTTCATCTAGTGTAGGAATATTTTGTAAAAAATATTTTAGGTTATTAAGGTCCAAATCGTGTCCTGCATTTAATCCTAACCCTAATTCTTTGGCTCTTGCTGCTGCCTGTATATAAGGTGCAATCGCGTTTTCTTTTTCAGAGGTAAAAAGTGTTGCATAACTTTCTGTATATAATTCAATTCTATCAGTACC
>JAYTSC010000536.1:0-1500 GCA_043745885.1 Bacteroidota bacterium
TAACAAAATTAAATTCCGTAAACGATTCCATTCAATATACACTCGGATCTTTTATTGCACAATGGATAAATGGCAATGGTTTTGAAATTACTAACGCCGCTTTATTTATTAGAGGAATGGATGATGTTTTTTTAAATAAAGCCCGGTTATTACCCGATTCAATCATAACCCCACTGGTTACCAATTATCAACAGGCAATTCAAAAAAACATAGCAATAAAACAAGAAAAAGAATTATTTGGGGCCATCAAAGACAAAACCGGTGTGGGTATGTTTCCCAATGGCGTAGGGTATCGAATAATAAAAGCCGGTAAAGGCCCTCGCCCCACAGAAAAAGATTCCATTGTTGTCAATCTAATTGCTAAACTAGCTAATGAAACAGTGGTAGAAGATACTTACCGGGATAAAAAACCTTTTGTAGCTACGACCACTAGTTTTTTTCCAGGATTAAAAACAAGTTTGGAAGAAATGCCACAGGGATCAATATGGACTATTTATGTGCCCGCTATTTTAGCTTATGGAGAAAAAGGCACAACCCGAATTCCTCCGCATAGTGCGCTGGTTTTAGAAGTGGAATTGTTAGAAGTTAGAATAAATAAATAAATAAATAAATAAAGGCTAATTAATATTTTGATGTGCTGGAATACCTTCGGTAAGTTTTGTAAGGCATTGTGACAAGAATAGTGTGGCAGAAAAAAGGGGCATATCATTGCCCCCGTTCTGTTCCAGTCAGTCATGTTATTCCTGTTAGGTTGCTCTCCAGCAGAGCCTAAGTCCGCTTCACATGACAGAATAAAGTTAAAGAAAAGTGCATTGATGACCACTATTTCAGGAAGTATGCCTCATAAACTCCCAACGGAGTTGAACATAGCCAGCACATCAAATTATTATTTAGCCGGCTCAAGAGGTGCCGGGGATATTTCCTATATTGCACAATATTTAGACTGTGTTGATGGTTTGGGGCTTCCGGCAAAGGCGCACATGCTCCTGGTGAAACCATAGATTTAAAAGAATTTCCTTTATTAATACAACGAGCAGCGATATTACTATACCGATTAACACATACCAATTAAAAAAAACAACTATGAAAAGAAAGATTATTCAATTATTTGCATTCGTTTTATTTTTCGTGACACTCACTGCTTTTATCAATACTAGCCATGCTGCTGATAAAAGAGATTATTATGAGATCAAACTGTATCGTCTTGCCAATAATGAACAGGTACAAAAAGTAGATGAATTTTTAAAAAATGCATACATACCGGCATTACACCGCGCAGGAATTAAAAAGGTAGGCGTTTTTCATCCTGTTGGAAATGACACTTCCTCCGATAAAAGGATTTATGTTTATATCCCCCTTCCCTCTTTGGGGCATATTGATTTAATAGAAGAATTACTGGTAAAAGACAAACAACTGCAAACTGAGGGAGATGCATATTGGAATGCAACTTTCAATGCTACAAACTACAAAAGGATTGAAACCATCATTTTAAAAGCATTT
>JAYTSC010000537.1:0-9987 GCA_043745885.1 Bacteroidota bacterium
GAGAAAGATTTTATTCTTTATTTTGAACATGATCCCGTGATCGAATGTTGTAATCTGCAACTTACTGAGAAAGGAATTCGAGTTAAAGATTGCTTTCATCTCATAGAGATATAACTACATTGTATCGGTGTTTTAGGCGGTTTTCATAAGGTAATTTAAACTAGCAAATAGGGTGTTTTCTGAATCTACAGGTAAGGATCAACTGGTATCTTCGACATAGGAATTGTTATAAACGAAACCCAAATCCAATGTCCAGAAACCAAATCGCCTGCTGTCCCAGCTGTGGGGCAAAAATTCCTTTTGTTAAATTTGTTCAATTGAACAATTTCTCGGTTACCAATTGTGGCCAATGCAATGCCCGAATTGAGATTTCAAACAGATCCGCCAATATTCTCATTGCCGGAGGATGCGGCATTGTTTCTGCTGCATCAATGGTGATTGCAACCTATATTGGTGAAAATGAATTTCAATCTTTTTTAGGCGGTCTTTTATTTGGAGTGCTAATAGCAATAGTTGTTATTATTTGCCTTTGCAGATATGCACATCGACATGCACAATTGAATAGGATAAAATTTGAGTAAGTTCCCTTTTTATTGATTAAAACTAATCAATGAGCTAAGCGGATAGCGCAGGTTGAGATATTGCATCATGTCTACTTTTACACTTCCTACAACAATTGGACTCTCAATTCTTAGTGGAATATGGTTGGCGTCATCGCTTACCCATACGGTCATCTTTTCTCCTCCTTCAAACATAGTGCCCTTTACCAATAATGGTTTGAATTTGATGGCATTAAATTTTCCATATTTGGTTTTAATCACTTCTTTATCCAGGTATTTAATATACAAATTAAACACTTCATTATCCAGAAACATAGAAAATGGAATTTTGTCTCCCTTTTTATATTTATTAAAATTGATATTTCTTGCATAATAAATAGAACTCAAAACATCCTGTATACAATTCGGAACTTTAAATACGCCATCCGTTGAAACAGCTATATTTGTTTGATGGTTAAAAGATATATTTTCATATTTTTTAAACCCTCCTTCATCAATATCCCTTATAAATTTTAAAGGTTGTATGGTAGCAGTATCTATAAAGGATTCATACCTGTCTCTAACTTTAAATATCCAATCATATCTGGGATTAGAACTGCCGGATCCAACAACATGGTATACCGGACGGCTTCCAATTTTATCTGCGCTCACAGTAAAATTGGCAGTACCGGCATTGAAGTAGATTCCAATAACGGAATAAAATACATTAAATGAAATCTTTTCTCCATCTGCAAAAGCAAAATTTCGAATTCCGCAAAATTCATCCCCAACTACAACAGGTTGCCAGCCTAAAAGTAGTACCAAAGAAAGAAGAGAAATGATTTTTTTCACTTGTTAAATTTATTTATTTCTGAATATTCTGACACCTAAGATAAAAAGACTTCCTGTTATAGCGGGTATGATCAAATTAATAATCCAAATACCTGCAGCCGTAGCAATGATGCCTATGGTATTTGAACTTACTAAACTAAACAAAGCTATGCTCAATTTACCCCTTAAACCCAATTCAGCCATTGTGATAGTAGGTACAATGGCTAAAACCAACAACATTACGCATACTAGACTAGCCGCATCTACCCAAAAAAGATGAACATCAAATACACGTAACAATAATACGTATTGTATAATAAATACAACGAAACGGGAGAAAGAAAGTAATAAAATTCTTGTTAATTCTTCCCAATGAAAGTCTTCGAGTTTTTGAACAAAAAATTTATGTTTGGCAACCAAGGGAATTTTCTCTATTAATTGAATTAGCCAGGATATTCGAAAATAGAGCAGCATAAACAAAACAATACCTATTGCAATGAGGTAAATGAGCATGTCTAACCAGAAAACTGACAGACCTTCCAACTGATGGGTTGCATCTAAAATAAAATACCGAGTATAGATTAGTGATCCCAAACCCAATACAAAAGTGACAATTACCTGACTCATATTGCCGACCACCGATAATACGATACCCCGTAAACGGTTTCCTTCATCAAGAAAGATGACCCTGCCGGCTGATTCACCAATGCGGTTGATTGTATTAAATCCAACCGCCTGACCCGAAAAAACGGCACGAAATGCCCTCCCAAAAGAGACTTTCTGGATTCCACTAACCAAAAATTTCCATTTTGCAGCTTCAATACCCCAGTTTACAAACATCAGTATAATAACCAATATCATTTTTACTAATTGCTCGCCTGAAAAAGCGGAAACAATAAGTTGCCAGGATTGCTTTACATCGGTTTGCTTTTGAATTTGACCATAAATTGAATAAGAAAGCCACATAAAAAGTATTGGACCTACAAAATAATTGAGAAATATTTTTAGTTTCTTATTCAAGTAGTAATTGTTAACTATGCAAAGAACGGGGATAGTTGTGAGATAGAAAAGCAGAGCGTTTGAAACGTAGATGCTGAAGTATGAAGACTTATGATACAATGGTGTTTCGGCAGTATCTTTATACCTAACTTATTAAATCTTCCGGTGAAGCGCACACCTTACAATGAAAAAAGGAGAAATCATTTTAGGTATTGACCCTGGAACCCAATTGATGGGCTTTGCTTTATTGCGCATTCATAATAACCAGCCACAGGTAATTTTAATGGATGTATTAAAATTATCTAAGGAAAAAGACATTTATGCAAGACTGAACATGATACATGCCAAAGTGTGTGAACTAATTCAACTATACCAACCATCCACCTTTGCGATTGAAGCACCTTTTTTTGGTAAAAATGTACAAAGTATGTTAAAGCTAGGAAGGGCACAAGGCGTTGCCATTGCAGCGGCCATGCAAGCGAAAATTGAAGTAACGGAATACTCTCCTAAAAAAATTAAACAATCCATCACCGGCAACGGAAATGCAAATAAAGACCAGGTTTGGAAAATGTTACAAATGGTGCTCAACATTGAAAAAAAACCCCAATATTTTGATGCAACGGATGCATTAGCAGTGGCACTTTGCCATCATTACCAAACAACTTCCATTTTAGGAAAAGTAGGTAAAGGGCTAAAGGGATGGGATGAGTTTATTACTAAAAATCCGGGTAGGGTAAAGCAGTAGTTTGGGGTGAGAATTCTAGGATTATCTTGTCATCTATACTAACATAGCAGAAATGATCGTATCCTGAACAGACTTCAACTCATCTCCAGTTAATTTCAGTTTGGGTCGATTAAAATTTAGATCATCCGCACTATTTATGGGAATCAAATGTACATGAGCATGAGGCACTTCCAATCCTATTACACTGATTCCGCAACGATTACAGGGGAAAGATTTTTCAATGGCTTTGGCTATTGGTTTGGCAAATAAAAGTAAATCTGCCAAATAAGTATCCGGCAAATCAAAAAAATTATCTACTTCAAATTTAGGTACAACTAGTACATGCCCCATTACCAATGGAAAAATATCTAGAAATGCAAAGAATTTTTCGTTCTCCGAAATTTTGTATGATGGAATTTGGCCTTGAATAATTTTAGAAAAAATAGTCATAACCCTGCCTTGTTAGAAGTGTTTGTTTTACAATAAATAACTCCTAAATTAGAAAGTAAACTAGGATTAAATGGTTATGCCATCCACCCTAAATTTCATAACGCCATTAGGCGCTTGTATTTCAGCTATCTCTCCTATCACTTTCCCCATCAGGCCTTTTCCAATAGGAGAGCCGGCAGAAATTTTTCCAATTTTAAGATCCGCTTCTTTTTCACCAACTATTTGATAAGTTACAGTTTTTTTAGTGGCCATATTGGTAATGGTTACTTTAGTTAGGATAGTAACTTTACTGGTATCGATTGTTTTGGTATCTACAATTTTAGCATTGGCAATAATACCTTCTAACTGTTTTATTTTGGCCTCAAGCATTCCCTGGGCTTCTTTTGCAGAATCGTATTCAGCATTTTCTTTCAAATCTCCTTTTTCTCTGGCTTCAGCAATGGCTCTAGAGGAAGCGGGGCGATCAATAGCTTTCATCCTGTGCAACTCTTCGCGCATCTTATCAAATGTTTCCTGAGTTACATACATATTAGCATCACTCATAATCTATCGGTTTAAAAGAGTCAAAAAAAATACAACGCCACATTTGATTGCAGCGTTGCAGAATGTAAAAGTAAGAATTTAAACTTACTTATCTATATCAAATTCCTAATTTTTCAATTAAAACTTTGGCCATCAGTATGTTAGCTTCATGGCTATATCCTGCAATATGTGGTGTAATCACCACATTTGGTTGTTCTAATAGCCAGTTTAGGTCAGTTTCTTCATCAAGGGTATAGGTGCTTAATTTTTCATTTTCCAATACATCTAATGCGGCCGCTCTAATTTTCCCAAATTTCAAGGCCCGTATCAAGGATTTGGTATCTGTAACTTTTCCTCTGCAAGTGCTGATAAAATAAGGGATTCTTTCTAAGGAACTAAAGAATGCATCGTTGGCATAATGATGTGTTTCATCATTTAAAGGAAGATGAAGGCTAACAATATCGGCATATCGGCAAAGTTGTTCAATACCCGCTTCTCGAATATAGTCTTTGGCATAATCAGAACGGTACTTATCATAAGCCAGCACTGTTATGTCAAATGAAGAAAGAATTTTCGCAAAGGCAGATCCCGTATTTCCATAGCCGATGATCCCAACTGTTTTACCTGTTAGTTCATCTCCCCTATTAGCATCACGTAACCATTTACCTTGTTTAATTTCCCGTTGGCTACTATTTATTCGATTCATCAGGTTTAATAACATTCCTAATGCATGTTCGGCAACAGCATTTCGGTTTCCTTCCGGACTGCTTACACATTTAATGCCTTTGGATTCTGCAAAAACAACATCTATCAGTTCCATTCCACTACCCAAACGACCTATAAATTGTAAAGCGGTTGCCTTTTTAATAATTTCTTTATCAATTACTAAACGTGTGGTAACTATTAGCCCGGCAATCGAACCAATTATTTCTGTTAATTCCGGATAGGTAATAGTGGGTTGGTACAATACCTCATAGCCTCTTGCTTCAAACGTTTGCAAAAGATAATCATGTGCTTTTGACGTTATAAGAACCTTTGGTTTCATTTTTTCGAATGTATTAACCGATGTTGGTTGCCGATGTTGGTTGCCGATGTTGGTTGTCGATGTTGGTTGCCGATGTTGGTCTTTTGACCAACATCACATTCACTCACCTCATAAAAACCTTCTCTACATCTTCTATCGCATTCTAAAAGTAAGTTCTGCAAATTGTTCAGTACTCAATTGTTCAGCTCTTTTATTAAATAATTCGTCTTGTAAGATATCCTCATCAAATAAACTTTTCAATGCATTCCGCAACATTTTTCTTCTTTGATTAAATGCGGCTTTCACCAAAATAAAAAGACTCCTCTCGCTTTTAATGGGAATGGGATCAGTTTTTCTTTTCAACCGAATTACACTACTCATTACTTTAGGTGGAGGATTAAAACTCTCTGGTGGCACATCAAATAAATACTCTACCTCATAAAATATTTGTACCAAAACACTCAATATACCAAATATCTTGGATCCGGGTTTTGAAACAATTCTTTGTGCAACCTCTTTTTGAAACATGCCAATCATAATAGGTACTTGATCTTTCCATTCCATTACTTTAAAAACAATTTGTGTAGAAATATTATAGGGAAAATTTCCAATGAGGATAAAAGGCTGATCAAAAGGTGCTTCAATATCCAAAATGCTCTGGTGTATGATTTTTCCTTTAATGTCCGGATAATTCTTTTCCAGATACACTACTTTTTCATCATCCAATTCAACTGTCTTAAAATCAATATGCTTAATTGGTAACAGGTACTTAGTCAATGCGCCCGCACCGGGACCAACTTCTATTAAACGTTCAAAAACATCCTCTTGAAGAGCAGCGACAATCTTTTTACAGATTTCTTCATCTTTCAAAAAATGTTGACCTAATGATTTCTTTATAGAATACTCCATTAAAGCAAAAATAGTGAATGGTTTGGGATTTGGGGTTTGGGGTTTGTGGTTAATTACGTTTTTCTCTACAAAACAAGTTTAGACCTGTCAGTTCCTATTGTAAATTAACAAGACAATGCGCTTAGATTATACCAAAATTAATTATTCCTAAAATACGATTTCTTGTCGAAAAGCATTTCCTCCTACATTATTCATATTTTTACACATAAATCAAAGAAATGAGTAACGAAGTACAAAAACCTATTATTGGATTTACCACAGGAGACTTGAATGGAATTGGTATTGAGTTAATCATAAAAACCCTTTCTGATCATCGACTACTAGATTTTTGCACGCCCGTAGTCTTTGCCAGTAATAAGAGTATTAATTTTTATCGAAAAGGTTTGCCAGATTACAATTTCAATTACGCAAATACCCGTGAATTAAATCGATTAAACCCAAAACAGGTAAATGTGGTGAATTGCTGGGAGGAAGAAGTAGCTATTACCCCCGGACAACTAACTGAGGTAGGTGGCAAATATGCTTTAATTTCTTTACAACAAGGTACACAAGCCTTAAAAAACGGTCAGATACAAGGATTGGTGACAGCTCCTATTCATAAAAAGAATATCCAATCCGCTGATTTTAATTACAGTGGACATACACCCTATTTTAAAGCCATTTTTGGTGTACAGGATGTGGTAATGTTGATGATTGCAGAAAACATGCGAATTGGTTTGGTTACAGAACATATACCTGTTTCAGAAGTAGCTAAACACATTACGCGTGAAAATATTCTACTTAAATTAAAAATTATTCATAACAGTTTACAGAAAGATTTTGGGATCGATAAACCCAGAATTGCCGTACTGGGCCTAAACCCTCATGCGGGTGATGAAGGACTAATTGGCAATGAAGAAGAAACCATTATAAAACCTGCCATAAAAGATGCAAAGCATTCAATGATGGTTTTTGGACCCTATAGTGCTGATGCATTTTTTGCTAGGGGGCAGTTTGAAAAGTTCGATGCAGTATTGGCTATGTACCACGATCAGGGTTTAATTCCTTTTAAATCATTGGCAATTGGTGAAGGTGCCAATTATACTGCTGGTTTGCCCGCAATAAGAACTAGTCCCGACCATGGAACAGCTTTCGATATTGCCGGCAAAGACAAAGCCGATACTAGTTCTTTTGTAGCATCCGTTTTTGAATGTATTGAAATTATACGTAAAAGGTTTGGCTATGCTGACATGCGTCGCAATCCACTTAGAAAAATAAGTGCCCGCATGATGGCCAATGCGGTTGATGAAAAAATTGAAGAATCTGAAGGATAATTTTTATTAATGTATGTACCAAATTGCTAATGAAACCCTCACTATACTTCTTGCTGCAAAAGGTGCAGAATTACAAAGTATCTTTCATACACAAACCCAATTGGAGTATATGTGGAATGCTGATCCTGCATTCTGGAGCAAAAAAAGTCCGGTACTTTTTCCAATAGTTGGGGGCCTTAAGAATAATACTTATGAATATGCAGGAAAAAAATATACACTAAATCGTCATGGTTTTGCGAGAGAAAATGTATTTACCGTTACCGAAAAGACCAATAATAGCATTACATTTTCATTAGGATATAATAAGGAAAGTTTGCTAGTCTACCCTTTTCATTTTAGATTTTCTATTACTTATCGTTTAGATGATAATCAGTTATCTGTAACTTATTTGGTAGAAAATGTGGGCAACGAATTAATGTATTTTTCAGTAGGTGCCCATCCTGCTTTTGCTGTTCCTTTAGTACCGGGAACAGAATTCAATGATCACTATCTCAAATTTAATAAATGTGAGAATTCCGGGAAATGGCCTTTATCTTCTGAGGGTTTAATTGAAAAAGAGTCGACGACTTTTTTTGAAAACTCGGATTCTTTACCACTCACTAAAGAATTGTTTTATAAAGATGCATTGGTTTTCAAAAAAATCAATTCAAACGCAATTTCCATACTCAATCATAAAAACAAACATGGTTTAGAATTGTCATTTGGAAACTTCCCGTATTTGGGAATCTGGAGTGCGAAGAATGCTGATTTTGTTTGTATTGAACCTTGGTGTGGCATTGCTGATAGTGTAAATTCTTCCCGAAATATTGTTGAGAAAGAAGGAATTAATTCCATAGAATCTAATGGCGTGTTTACTAGAAAATGGAATGTACGGGTATTCTAATTCATATGGTCATTTAAATCTATTGATTAATATCCAATAAAATTATAGAAGATTCGCAGATTTTTTTTTGAAATTTGCGAATCTGCGTCTAATAGTTTTTTTCTTATTATCACGCGATTACTTAAACACAGAATCAGGCAAGCCCTTGTTAATAACATAGTTTGTGTAAGTAATCTCTACCCTTCCTTTCTTGTTTTTTATTTTTTCTGATTCTGTAAATTTCTTTTCATCATCTTCAAATTCTAAAGTGATCCCTTTCGGCAATTTGTAATCTTTTGTATTAAAACTAAATATCACTTTATCAGGTAACCCAAATTGTGCAAATGCCCCATAACTCATTTCAATTGCATATGTTCCACTTTCTTTTGTGGTAGTAACCGCTTTTCTTACTAATAAGTTTGCTTCGTCTATATACAGCGTCGTGAGTACTATTTCACTATTTTCATCGGCTGGCAATAATTTAACAATTTTTGTTTTAGTTCCTCCAATCATTATTTCACCAGCAGACAATGCAACAAAGTCAGTAGAGGTTATCAATGAATTCATATTAACCGAAACACCACCTTTTGGCAATAATGAAATTCCTCCATCTTTCTTAAGTCTGAATTTATTGGGAGTTTTAAAGAACACTTTCACATTACCAATGGGTGCTTTAATAAATGCCACATCTGTTTTCATTCTACCGTCTGCAACATAATCTTTTACAAGATCTAATTTTGCTTTCACCTTCATCACCAAAACAGTCATATCCTGACCGAAACTGAGGCCATATAAATTATTCAGTAAAAGAAAAAAAATGATCTTACGCATTCTGATTATTTATTATATTTTATTTAATTTCTATTGTGAAGATTTCTCAACTCAAAATATCTTTTCGTTTAAAAATTACCACACTGGCAGTTACAAAACCAATAATATGTAATAGCAGTACAAATGCAGCGTTGAGAATTTTTTGTGGATTTTGAATGCTTCCCACAATTGCTTCATTCGCATCATTTACTTTAATATCAAAAAACTCTTTCCATCCAATCATATGGGTAGTAAATAAGAAGGGTTTTATTTTATTGAATATGGGAATATTTAATGTACTAAGTATGGTAAAGAAAATGATTACACTCATGGTAGCTACAATTGGCCCGATAGAATTTTCTGCAAATAAAGAAAATAAGAAACCAAGAGAGGCAACAGTTGTCATGGCAAGAGCAGCAAAACCAAAAGCCCACAAATAACGCCAAAAAATATCGTCTTTTTTAAGTAAAACTACATATTGTGATTTCAAAAGAAAAAGGTCATCAGTTCCAAAAATAAGCATGTTAAGAAAGAGTGCCAGAATAGCCAACCATATTAATAAAAGTAAAGTATAGGCAAAAGTTGCTATAAACTTTGCCAACAAAAACTTTGTTCGGCTAATGGGTTTGGTTAACATAATCCGCAATGTTCCCATATTTGCCTCCCCTGATATCATATCAGCAGCAACCAAGGCAATTAATAAAGGAACATGTATTAATAGTACCTGTAGGGTGATATAACATACCTGGTAACCATTTAATATTTTCCCTTCAACCGTAATGGATGAAGTAATGTCACGCATCATAAAATCAATATAAGAATCACCATCCAATTTTAGACCAAATTGAATAATACCAATCAATCCTGTTATGGCAGCAAAGGCAATATAGGTTCTTGGCCTTCTGAAAATTTTAAATAATTCAATTTGAATAAGTGTCCACATGTTGGTTACCTGAAGTTACTTTTAAAAAATAGTCTTCTAATGAGTGTCTTAATTGTAAAGA
>JAYTSC010000538.1:0-1886 GCA_043745885.1 Bacteroidota bacterium
GGGATTGTAAAGTCCTAACTAAACAAATCAAAAGCCTGAAAGGCTGTCATTATTATAATCTAAATATAATGCAGGATTTCCCAAACCCTGAAAGGGTGACATAGAAGCTTTGCTTACCCGTCGTTTGCGCTCGAACTTCCTAATCCTATAACTTTTATTCTTCGCAGAAGACCCTGCGTTTTTCTTTTGCTCTTTAGGTGGAATTTATTTTTACCAGACTATCGCAATCGAGAAGCGCTGCACCTTTTTCGAGAGACGATGCGCGGAACTTGTCTATTATATGGTAATTAATTTATTTTGGATAACCTGAGAAGAAGGAATTACAAAGCTAGATTGATATAATTCGATAGCAATTTAGTAGTGTTTAGTTTTACATATGGAAATGAGACTACCCAATTCAGCGAACCTTTGAAGACACAACTTATCTATTTCCGGTTATTTATATTCCAGTTTTTTTACTTTTTTGGTGTAGCCACTCTTACCTTTAAAAATTAGCTGCCCCATAATGCAATGCCATTTATTATTTGTTTACTAATGAGATCTACTTACAATTTAGCCTAAGCCAATAATTCAAATTAAAAAATAAGGCCCCACATTACTGTGGAGCCCATACTTACTAACCCATCTAAGAACAAATCTAAGTGAAAATCAATTACAGTATTCATCAAAAACCGAAATCAGGTGCTGCGCAATGGCCTGAGCAGGACGCCCCTCTATTTGGTGACGCTCTACCATACTTACCAATTGTCCGTCTTTAAACAAAGCGATTGCCGGGCTTGAGGGAGGGAAAGGTAGTAAATGGCTTCTAACCTGATTGACCGCTTCAATGTCAAAACCGGCAAAACTAGTTGCTAATCTGTCCGGTCTTTTTGCTGCATTTTGCACCGCCATCAATACACCCGGTCTGCAACTACCTGCTGCACAACCACATACAGAATTAATGACCACTAAAGTGGTTCCTTTTTGTTGTAAAATATCATCTACTTCCTGTGCCGAAACCATTTCATCAAAACCAACATCGGTTAATTCGGCCTTCATCGGTATTACTATTTCTGCTGGATACATATGTTTATCTCCTTTTTTTTTATTGAAACACAAAGGTAAGGCAATAGTTCAAAGATTGAAAATTAGCAAATCGGACTTTAAGTCATATTATTTTATATGGAACAGTCGTTATGGCAGTTTTTTTGTTTTGTAATATGTCATATTGCATTGAAAAAGGAGTTGGTATGTAAATTGAAATAATGTTCTTGCCTTTTTATAAAAAGTATTTACAGCGGAGGCGGGGAGACGCAGAGAAAATTATTCATTAAAAATAAAAGCAAACAACTATGACACTCGTGAAACACAACACAGCACCTTTCGTTAATTTATTTGACGAATTATTTAACCAGTTTCCTGCAAATTGGGGCAGAGATTCTCAGGCAGGTTTTAGTACCGTTCCGGCAAATATTCATGAATCCAATGAGGGCTACCATGTAGAACTCAATGCTCCGGGACGAAAAAAAGAAGACTTTACTATTAATCTAGACAACAACTTGTTAACCATCAGTTTTGAAAAGAAAGAAACTGTTGAAAACAAAGCGTACAAAACCATCCGCAAAGAATTCAATTACCAAAGCTTTAAACGTAGTTTTAGTTTAGATGAGAAAATTAATACAGGCAGCATTCAAGCAAAATATGAAGATGGTGTGCTGAAGGTATATCTTCCTAAAAAAGAGGAAATAACCGTGGCACCACAGAAAATTGTAATTAGCTAAATATTTTTTACCTTATTTTGAAACGATGAGATAGAAATCAGTAAGGAAAATATTTAAAAGTTGGTTTTAGTTAACCCCGTGTTTCTACACGGGGTTTTTGTTTGTGGATAGTATATAAGTCAAGGA
>JAYTSC010000539.1:0-1590 GCA_043745885.1 Bacteroidota bacterium
GATGTACTTCTTTAGCTTTTTCTAAAGCTTCATTCAGTTTTGCATTGGCATTAAAATAATAATTGAAACGGCTTACTAGGTTATTGTAAAACCTTCTGGGGGCTGTAAAGTTTTTTTGACCTGTTTTTTCCGATGGGAGTGTTCTGGTCTCATAAATCTTGGGTTTTTTTATTTCAAATGAAAAACCAGGAAGACTTTGCGTCATCCCCTGACTGCTAAAAAGCTGAAAAACCATGCCCAGCAGGCAGTAAAATAACCCACTTTTTCTTCGATTGTATGTTTTTTGTTTGTTCTGGACCATAGAATGTGTTTAAAATTACAGCTATTTCTCAAATCTCGATGGTGAAAAGAAGATTGATTGTTACCTTTAGCCTGATTTAACAAAATGAGTAATTTAGAAATCAATAATACCCTGAAAAGACTTCGCAATAGCTATCGGCTGGTGGTGATGAATGATGATACTTATGAGGAGGTGGTTACTTTTCGTTTGACAAGGCTAAGTGTCTATATTGGCCTGAGTACGGTGTTTGTTTTACTGGTAGGTCTAACCATTGCGCTTATTGCATTTTCGCCTATTAAATATTACATCCCGGGCTATGGTACTAGGGAAAGTAGGACAGCTTTGCAAGTATTAAAAATACGTACAGACTCTTTGGAACAAGCCTTTCGGTACAAAGAGCAGTACCTGGAAGGTATAAAAAAGGTTTTATCTGGCAATACACCGGCTCAACTGGATACTATTCCTACCAGTTTACCCAAAACAGAATCTTCAAACGATTGATTTTAATGGACAAAAAAAACAATAATTCCCTTATGCAATACGCCGGCTTTGCGGCACAATTAGCAGTTGGACTTATTTTGGCTGTTTATGCCGGAATGTGGTTAGATAAACAAACCGGTATTAAAATTCCCATATTTATCTGGTTATTACCTTTGGTTATCTTAATCGCTATGTTGTTTAAAGTAGTTAAGGATACTTCAAAAAAATGAAATGAATAGAACTTTTTTTACACTTACACGTCCTTTATATGGGTTGTTTATTGCTGTTACCTGTGTCATTTTGCCTTTTGAAGAGAAACTAACTGTCTATCATATAAGTACTAAAATTGTCTTAACGGCTAATATTTTTTTATGTATAGTAAGCATGTTGAATATCTATTTTCAACAGAAAAATATTCACAACCCTAATCCAAATGCTATAATACGAGGGGTGATGGCAGGGACTTTTCTTAAATTGTTTGTTTTAGCAGGGGCTATGCTATTTTATTTATTTACTGCCGGTGAAAATCGAAGTGTTAATGCTGTTTTTGTCGGGATGGCTTTATATATATTGTATACCTGGTTGGAAGTTCGAATTTCTTTACGGATGAATCCCAAAAAATAATGCCGGTTTCAGAACATCCCATGCAAGCTTTATCGGATTTTTTACCCGACCATACTTTTAAACCCGTGGCCGACTTTATCCATCATTACAAAGTGCACCTTACCATAAGCCGTCAACGTAAATCTGTATTGGGCGACTACAAACATTCAGGTATTTGGGGAGCTAATCATCGAATAAGCATTAATGGCAACCTGAATAAATATGAA
>JAYTSC010000540.1:0-9204 GCA_043745885.1 Bacteroidota bacterium
TGGAAAAGTTACTTTATGGAATAGAGGGGATGAAGTGTATAGGGTAACGGTGCGTAAAGATGAGTGGGGTGAAGTGGAAAGTCTGGATAATGGTAAACCGGCATGGATTTGTAATGATTGTCGCTTTGAAAAGAAAAAATCAAGCGACTGGGTAATTGAAGGGCCGAGAAACATTAGTCGCCAATCAGTCATTTCACAAGGCCATTATCAAGGAAAAGTGGGCATGCATACACCTACTGAAACTTTTTCAGCCATACATGGTGGTAGGGAGCCCAAATTATTAATGGATATTCACTCTGTAAGTGAAGTAAACAATCCAAATATTGAACTTAGCTTAATAGATGGACCGGCACATTCAACCAATTTTAATTCGAAGGAAGGAAAGTAGGTATTTTATAAAAAACGATCAATTTTGTGATATTATCAAAAGAACAAATACAACAAACCATAAAAGCTTATTTTATAGGGAAGCCTGTAAAAAAGGTTTGGCTATTTGGTTCTTATGCCAGAGGTGAGGCAGTTGAAAATAGTGATGTAGATTTTTTAGTCGATATTGAAAAAGATGCACAATTAGGGGTTGCTTATTATCATTGGCGTTCAGAGCTTGAAGTAATGTTGAACAAAAAAGTAGATATTGTAACTGCCGGTTGGGAGAATAAATTTATTAAACCTTTCATTGATAGAGATAAAAATATTATCTATGAAAGATGAGATTTCAAATAAGATAAGATTACAGCATATATTAGAATCAGTAATTGAGATTAGGACAGCCATCTCAAAAGAAACATAAGAGCGTTTTATCGAAAACCACATTTTAAGAATTGCAGTTGTAAAATGGATTGAAATTATTGGTGAGGCTTCCAATCATCTCTCTCCTCGAACAAAAGAAGCAATTACAAATGTTGAATGGAATATGATAATTGGTTTAAGGCACATTGTTGTTCATGAATATTTTGGAATTAATTTTGATATTATCTGGAACATTGCAGTAAACGATGTTCCAGATCTAGGGCAGAAAATTGAAAAATTTATAAATGAGTTTGAAAAATGATTTTTTTGCTTGCAATTGATTGGATATTACTAATAGAAAAACTGATACTGATAGCCATTATCGTTTTTGCAAGTTTGGGTATTGCCTTATATACCACATTCGCAGAACGAAAAGTAGCTGCCATATTACAAGATAGACCGGGTCCAAACCGTGCTGGTCCATTTGGTTTGTTTCAACCCTTTGCAGATGGTTTGAAGCTGATTATGAAGGAAGAGATAATTCCCAACACTGCTAATAAAGGTCTGTTTGTTTTAGGTCCCGGTTTGGCAATGACGGCTGCTTTAATGACTTGTGCCGTTATTCCTTGGAGTAGCCACATAGAAATATTTGATAGAAAAATTGATCTTCAAATTGCTGATATCAATATTGGTATATTATATGTTTTTGGAGTGGTGAGTTTAGGTGTTTATGGAATTATGATTGGCGGATGGGCTTCCAATAATAAATTTTCATTAATGTCTGCGATAAGAGGAGCTTCCCAAGCCATCAGTTATGAATTGGCCATGGGGTTATCATTGATTGCTGTTTTAATGTTATCAGGTTCTCTTAGCTTAAAAACAATTGTAGACCAACAAATGGAAGATGGTCGATTATGGAATGTAGCCTACCAGCCACTGGGCTTTCTAATCTTCTTTATATGTGCAATGGCGGAATGTAACAGAACCCCCTTTGATTTACCGGAAGCAGAAAACGAACTCAACCATGGATACCACCAAGAATATTCTTCTATGAAACTTGGGTTTTATTTGTTTTCAGAATATGTGAATATGATTATGAGTAGTGCCATCATGGCTTCTCTTTTCTTTGGTGGATTTGATATTCCTTTTTTAAATGAAGTTAAACTTGTTCAGGATGGTACCCTTTCAGTAAATGTAGTGGCTATATTAGGCGTAATGGCTTTACTGACAAAAGTAGCGATTTTTATTTTTGTATTTATGTGGATCCGTTGGACTATACCGAGATTCAGATATGATCAATTAATGAATTTGGGTTGGAAAAAATTAATTCCATTGGCATTAGCCAATATGTTGATTACAGGAGCAGTAATTTTGTGGTTACAAACCAAATAAAGAGAAGTATTAAAAAATAATCATGCAGGCATTAACAAACAGATCGAAAATAGTTAGCAGAAAGCCAATGACTTTTATGGAAAGACTGTATCTGCCTGCTATTTTAAAAGGAATGGCTATTACATTTAGTCATATATTTAAAAAACAGCCTACTATTCGTTATCCCGAACAAAAGCGGCCGTTTAGTCCGGTATTTAGAGGGCTGCAAGTATTGAATCGGGATGAAGAAGGGCGTGAAAAATGTACAGCCTGTGGTTTATGCGCTGTTGCCTGTCCTGCTGAAGCTATCACTATGGAGGGGGCGGAACGTTTACCCGGAGAAGAAAATAAATACCGCGAAGAAAAATATGCAGCTAAATTCGAAATCAATATGCTGCGTTGTATTTTTTGTGGTTTATGTGAAGAGGCTTGTCCCAAAGATGCCATTTATTTGAGTGAGACATTTGCTCCGGCCAATTTTACCCGCAAGGGTTTTATATATGGGAAAGAAGATCTTTTAATACCTGATCCAATAACCGAGCCCGAAGCATATGCTAAAGCCCGTGGAAAAGGAGAACCAACAACAAGCTTGAATTAAAAATGGGTAGTTAATAATTCGTAATTGGGAAACCGGTTATTTAATTTCTAACTACTAATTACTAACTACTAATAAAAATGGGTACAACAGAAATACTATTCTTTTTTCTCAGTATACTGGCTATTTTCAGTGCCATTATGGTATTGGTTAGTAAAAATCCTGTGCATAGTGTACTATGGTTGATTGGGGTATTTTTTGCTATTTCAGGTCATTATATTTTACTCAATGCGCAGTTCTTAGCAATTGTAAATTTAATTGTTTATGCAGGTGCTATCATGGTATTGTTTCTTTTTGTAATTATGTTAATGAACCTAAATGCAGAATCAGAGCCACAGAAACATATCTGGATGAAACTTGCAGGGGTTATTACCGGGGGATGTTTTTTATTAATGCTTGTATCATTAGTGCGCCAAGCGGGTGAAATGTTTGGCAAGAAAGCTTTGATGATGGAAGGAAACATTGGGTTAATCAAAAATTTAGGAAAAGCCTTATTTAGTGATTTTGTTGTACCATTTGAGATTACCAGTGTCTTGTTTTTGAGTGCTATGGTAGGGGCAGTAGTAATTGGGAAAAAAGACTAAACAAGCAGAACGCTGAAAGCCTTAAGCCGAAAGCTTTCTTTACATTATAAACCGCTTTCAGGTGAAAGCAATAAGAATAAAGTATGCCAATTCAATATTATATCTATCTCTGCCTAACATTATTTAGCATTGGTATTATAGGCGTGTTAACACGCCGTAATGCCATTATTGTATTTATGTGTGTTGAGTTAATGTTAAATGCCGTGAACTTATTATTGGTCGCTTTTTCAAAAATGCATTATGCTGCAGCCTTACGCTCAAACCCGGAAACAACCGCCGGAATTGATGGTCAGTTATTTGTATTTTTTATTATGGTAGTAGCAGCAGCAGAGGTAAGTGTTGGTTTAGCCATTATTGTTATGATGTTTAGAAATACACATTCAGTGGACATTAATTTTTTGAACAGATTAAAAAACTAAAAAAGTAAAAAGCCTCCAGCTATAAGCTACACGCAGAAATGCTCGGCTTTAAGCTTTCGGCTTTAAGCTTTAAGCTTTAAATATGAGTAAAATTGTTTATTTAGTTCCTCTATTTCCCCTGTTGGGATTTCTAATTAATGGATTAGGCAGAAAGTCTATGTCTAAATCCATGATCAGTATGGTGGGTGTCGGATCAATATTGATTTCTTTTGTATTAAGTATTGCCATCTTTTTTGACGTTAAATCTAATGGAGGAGTCATTGTAACACTTTTTAATTTTATTGATGTTGATCGTTTTATCATCCCATTTGCCTTTCAGATTGACCAATTGTCTGTTTTGTTCTTACTCATTATCACTGGGATTGGTTTTTTAATTCATTTGTACTCATCTGCCTATATGCATGAGGAAAATGCTGCCCATTTTGGAAGGTATTTTGCTTATCTCAATTTGTTTATTTTTTCCATGCTTCTTCTTGTATTGGGTGCCAATTATGTGATCATGTTTATTGGTTGGGAAGGAGTAGGATTATGTTCCTATTTATTGATCGGCTTCTGGTTTAAAAATAACCATTACAATTATGCAGCCAGAAAGGCTTTTGTGATGAACCGAATTGGCGATTTAGGTTTTTTGCTTGCCATCTTTTGGTTATTAGCCAAATTAGGAACTGCCAATTTTGGAGATGTTTTTGCCAATGTTGATAAGCTTTCTACTTTGGATATCACCGCTATTACCACTTTATTGTTTATAGGCGCTATGGGAAAAAGTGCACAAATCCCATTGTATACTTGGTTACCCGATGCAATGGCTGGTCCAACACCTGTGTCAGCATTAATACACGCTGCTACCATGGTTACTGCAGGTATTTACATGATTGCCAGAAGCAATCTATTATATACAATGGCACCTGCTACCCAAACCCTTGTTGCAGTTATCGGGTTAGCAACGGCCATATTTGCAGCAACCATCGCGTTGAAACAAAACGACATTAAAAAAGTACTGGCTTATTCTACGGTGAGTCAGTTAGGTTATATGTTTCTTGGATTGGGAGTGGGTGCTTATACCGGAGCAGTATTTCATGTAATGACCCATGCTTTCTTTAAGGCTTTGTTATTCTTAGGCGCCGGTTCTATTATTCATGCCATTCACCACGAACAGGATATTCGTAAAATGGGTGGCCTAAAAAGAAGGATGCCAATTACGCATATCACTTTTTTATTGGCCTGTTTAGCCATTGCAGGAATACCCCCTTTTTCAGGGTTCTTTTCTAAGGATGAAATTCTTACAGCCGCTTTCAATAAAAACCCTTTGTATTATTTTATTGGAGTTGCCGGTGCTTTAATGACAGCCTTTTACATGTTCCGTTTATATACACTAACTTTTCTCGGAAAATTCAGAGGTACTGTTGATCAAGAACAACCTATTCACGAAAGCCCGTGGCAGATGACATTTCCTTTAATTGTATTGGCGGTTCTTTCTGTTGTGGGCGGGTTGGTTGGCATTCCTGAAGTATTTGCAGAAAATGGGCATAGTCTTGAACATTTTTTGGCTCCTATATTTGCAGCATCTTCAAAATTGGCAGAACATCCTCACCTTAGTGCTTCACAAGAATACCTGATGATGGGTGGATCAACACTAGCAATTGTGCTGATTATTCTTTTTACTATATCCAGTTATAAAAAATACCGTGAAACAAGTGAAGCGTCTAAAGGAATATCAAGATTGATTGAAAATAAATGGTTTATTGATGAAATTTACGATGCTGTCATTGTCAACCCTCTGAATGTACTTGCGAAATTTTTTAAAAATATTGTAGAGAAGAATGGTATTGATGGTTTTGTAAACGGTGTTGGGAAAATGGTTGGATACAGTTCGCGACAATTACGATTGGTGCAGAGTGGGCAAGTAGGAAATTATATATTGATTATGGTGTTGGCGATGGTTGTGTTTTTTCTGATTTGGTTTAATGATGCTGTCATCATTCAATTTTTTAGTAAAATATTGTAAACTGCTTTGTTGCGTTAAAGAAAGAATATGGTCCCTGTTTTACTCATATTGGTTCCCTTGGTTACCGGATTGGTTTCTTTTTTTCTAAAAGATACGAAACGTGTAAAAACATTTGCACTCTTATCATCGGTCATTACATGTATCGTAGCCATCACCGGTATCTTTTTTCTACCCGAAGTAAATCTTGCTTTTGATACTGCCTGGTTGCCAAGTCTGGGCAGCCGTTTCTCATTAATGACAGACGGGATGGGTAAGATGCTTACATTATTAACCGCCCTTTCATTTCCTATTATTTTTTTAGCTACCATTAAAAATGAATATAAAA
This sequence comes from Bacteroidota bacterium, assembly GCA_043745885.1. GTDB lineage: Bacteria > Bacteroidota > Bacteroidia > Chitinophagales > Chitinophagaceae > Sediminibacterium. The sequence goes on from JAYTSC010000540.1 coordinate 6,029, forward strand.
ATTCGGGTAGTTTCTATGGTTTAATGTTACTTACACAAGCAGGTCTGCTGGGCGTTTTTTTAGCCTCAGATGCTTTGTTATTTTATTTCTTTTGGGAATTGGCATTAATACCTGTTTATTTTCTTTGTTCAATATGGGGTGGAGAAAAAAGAATTTCTGTGACCTTTAAATTTTTCATCTATACATTCATTGGTTCTCTGTTAATGTTAGTGGGGATCTTGTTTTTATATTTTCAAACTTCAGACCATTCCTTTGCTTTACAATCTTTCTATAAAATTAAATTAGCTGCTGCACAAGAGAAAGTGATTTTCTGGTTATTCTTTATTGCATTTGCAATAAAAATGCCCATATTCCCTTTCCACACTTGGCAGCCTGATACATACGAGCAATCACCCACAGCTACCACAATGGTAATGAGTGGTATCATGGTTAAAATGGGCGTGTTTGCATTAATAAGATGGTTGTTGCCTGTATTTCCTCATGCTTCTGTTCAATTTGCAAACTTAATAATTATCCTTTCTGTAATAGGTATGTTATATGCTTCATTAATTGCCATTAAACAAGACGATTTCAAACGCTTAATTGCCTACTCATCTATTGCCCATATAGGATTAATGTGTGCAACCATTTTTACACATGATAAAACAGGCATGAATGGTGTAATGATACAAATGTTTAATCACGGTATTAATGTAATTGGTCTTTGGATTATTGCTGACGCCATAGAACAGAAAATGGGTACCAGAAAGTTTAGCGAATTGGGGGGGCTTGCACAAAAAGCCCCAACGTTGGCGATACTTTTAGCAGTAATGGCTTTTGCCAATATTGCCTTACCCCTTACCAACGCATTTATTGGCGAATTTCTAATGTTTAACGGCCTATTCAACTTTAATGTATGGATAGCTGCTGTTGCGGGTATCAGTGTAATCTTATCTGCCATTTATACTTTGTTGATGGTACAGAAAATTTTGTTCGGTAATACATCAACTGCTACCGAAAATGCAAAAGAAATTAGTGGTAACGTGCAGCAAATGTTGGTGGTCTTGGTTGTCATAATTTTTGTTTTAGGTGTATACCCGCAACCTTTAATACATTTAACAAAAGATACCGTAAATGCAATACTGGCTATTCGTTGATGAAATAAACTGAAATGTCAATTTGATCTAGGTTCAAGATAAATTTATGAATACAATTATTGTTTCTGCTTTATTGGGTGTTGTGATGATGTTTTGTGGCATTCTATCTAAAAATAAATCTACCTATACTGCCACCGCGATTGTTGGGTTAGTTTTATTATTGGTTGCAAATATCTTGAACACATACGGCATTTTTGAAGTGCATATTGATACACACGCAATGCTCAACTTTGAAAAATTTGGCATGTTTTTTAATTCAATTGCCATTACTGCCACCTTAATTTATATATTATTAAGTGGGAAAGCAATTGAAAGTACCGGTGTAAATGTTGCCGACTATTATGCACTAATCTTTTTTGTATTGTGTGGGGTAAGTATTCTCTCGTCATTTAATGGGTTATTGATGTTGTTTTTAGGTATTGAAATCGTATCCATCCCTTTATATATTCTTACAGGTGCCGATAAGCACAATTTGAAAAGTAATGAAGCTTCTTTGAAATATTTTTTAATGGGAGCGTTTTCAACCGGCATTATGCTAATGGGTATCACCCTGATTTATGGTGCTACGGGCAATTTTTCGCTCGGCCAAAATTCGGCTCCTAATTCTGCCGGCGGGTTAATGCCACACCCTTCCTTTCTTGAAATAGCCGGAATGATTCTTTTGTTTGTTTCTATGTGTTTTAAGGTTTCCGCTGCTCCTTTTCATTTTTGGACACCTGATGTGTACGATGGAGCTCCCAGTGTATTCACTTCTTTTATGGCAACCATCGTAAAAACGGCTGGGTTCATTGCGTTTATTCGTGTTTTTGAATCCAATACTAACCTGTTAGGCCCTACCTGGAAAATATTGCTCGCTTTTGTAATCATTGCCACTTTACTCATAGGTAATATCACCGCAGTTTTTCAGCAAAGCGTTAAGCGAATGTTGGCTTACTCAAGTATTGCCCAAGCCGGTTTCATGCTATTTGCTTTATTAGGGGCCAATGACTTAGCCAAAGAAGGTATTCTATTATATAGCGCAGCTTATAGCCTTGCCACCATCGGCGTTTTTGCTGTATTGATAAAAATGAAAGATTTTTCGTTAGATGGATTTAATGGATTAGCTAAAACAGAACCGGCATTAGCTTTTGCCACAACCATTTGTTTATTGTCATTAGCAGGTATTCCATTGACAGCAGGATTTTTCGCTAAATATTATATGTTAGCTTCAGTTGTAAAGGCGGGGGGGGCTCTTTGGCTAGTCATTATAGCAGTATTATTTGCTGCAGTAAGTGTGTACTATTATTTTAGGATAATACAAGCTATGTATTTTAAAGAAGGATATGCTGAAACTTTAACTATTACCACAGCTTTTAAAATAGCCTTATTACTGTTGTCGGCTTTAATTATTCTGTTGGGTATCTATCCTTCCATCTTGCTTAACTGGCTCTATTTTTAACCACTCTTCATATTTATCAGCCGGAAAGAATCCGGATTGAAAATCTACTTTACCTTTAGGTGGTTAATTTGGCAATGAAACATGCATCCATGAATAACTTCGATTCTCTTTCTTTAGCTTGGCGTACCGTTCGTAGTAATAAACTTCGTACAGGTATCACTGTCGCAATTATTGCGTTTGGTATTATGGCTTTGATTGGTATTATTACTGCTATTGAAGCCATGAACCAAAGTTTGAAAGAAAGTTTTTCTTCCATGGGAGCCAATGCCTTCAGCATACGTTTTAAAGAATCCAGGGTACGTTTCGGAGGTAATGGAAATGGAGACGTAACTAAATCTATCCGAGGCAAAAAAGTAAAAAAATCAAACCTGGGTAAGCCCATTCGACTTGAGGAAGCAGCGTTTTTTAAAAACAACTTCGATTTCCCGGGCTCACAGGTTAGTATATATAGAAGAGGGCCGGGTGCACAAGAAATTCATTACCTGGACAAAAAAACAAACCCTCAAATTAATTTGTGGGGGGGTGATGAAAATTACTTGCCTGTTAATGGGTATACTGTAAACATTGGTCGAAATTTAAATGGACTAGATATTGAAAGTGGA
>JAYTSC010000541.1:0-2347 GCA_043745885.1 Bacteroidota bacterium
TTTTAATTTTAATTCTCACTCATTCCCATGGTCTCTTTCCCCAATTGCAAAATAAACCTCGGGCTTAATATACTTAAGAAAAGATCCGATGGATATCACGACATAGAGACGCTTTTTTATCCGGTTGACTTAAAAGACGCTTTGGAAATAATAAAATTGGAAGCGGGAGGTCAACATGCAGAAGTTACTTTTACACAGTCCGGATTAGAAATTCATGGAGACGTACAATCCAACCTTTGTGTAAAAGCATTCCATTTATTAAAAAAAGATTTCCTTAACATTCCCCCTATTCATATTCACTTACATAAAATGATTCCGATGGGGGCCGGCTTGGGTGGCGGGAGTGCTGACGGCGCTTTTTGTTTGCAACAAATCAATCAGCTTTGTAACCTTCATTTAACGCAAGAAATACTCATTAAATACGCATTGGAATTGGGGAGTGATTGTCCATTTTTCATTTTGAATAAACCCGCTTTCGCTACCAGTCGTGGAGAATATCTAGAAGCAATAGAAATAAACCTTTCTTCGTACCAAATGGTAATTGTGAATCCAAACATACACATCTCCACCGGTCTTGCATTTTCTGAAACAATTCCTAACATACCTTCCCAGTCGATTCGTGAAATAATTCAACTTCCTATTCAGAAATGGAATGGCTTATTGGTGAATGATTTTGAAAAAACAGTTTTCCCTCTTTTCCCTCAAATAGCTGAAATAAAAAAAGAATTGTACAAACAAGGTGCCTTGTATGCTTCCCTTTCTGGAAGTGGCAGTTCCATTTTTGGTATATTCGAAAAAAGTAATCAGCCTCAATTTTCTTTTGACCCTTCGTTCCAGATTTTTCGTATATAATAACAACTGTTAGTGTGCCAAATTGATAATTTTTAACGAAAAGTTGATTTAATTAAAAATTATCAACCTATCTGGATAATTTATGTTTGTTATCTTTCATTCATCCCAGTTTTTTTCATAAATTTACACTACGATTACCTGCCATTTAATTTCCTGAACATAAATTCGGTTGTACATGCTTGTTTCCAAACATAGCCAGGGATTGTATGATCCCTCTTTTGAACACGATGCTTGCGGCATTGGTTTTGTCGCAAATATTAAAGGCAATAAATCACACCAGCACATTACTGATGCATTAACCGTATTAGAAAATATGGAACATCGTGGTGCCTGTGGTTGTGAAGTTAATACCGGGGATGGCGCAGGAATTATGCTACAGATTCCGCATGAATTCTTTTTCGATGAATGTCTGAAACTAGGTATTCACCTCCCCGCTTTTGGCCGATACGGTGTAGGAGTAATTTTTTTTCCAAAAGAAATAAGAATTCGGGAAGAATGCAGAGATATTTTTAATCGTGCCGCTGAAAAATTAGGTCTCGAAATTTTAGCGTATAGAAAAGTACCCGTTAATAAAGAAGGTATAGGCCTTACCGCTCTTTCTGTAGAGCCTTGCATGGAACATGTTTTTATTCACTGCCCTGATCAGATTACTAATCCGGATGACTTTGAGCGCAAACTTTTTATTCTTCGAAATTATGCGAGTCATACCATTAGTAATACAGTAAAGAAAGATGCCATTGGGTTTTATATTTCCTCGCTTTCTTACAAAACGATTATTTACAAAGGACAATTAACAAGTTTACAAGTAAGAGGTTATTTTCCAGATTTAAGTGACAAAAGAGTAGTCTCTGCTTTTGGACTGGTTCATTCTCGATTTGCTACAAATACTTTTCCCTCCTGGAAATTGGCACAACCTTTTCGATATATTGCGCATAATGGCGAGATCAATACATTACAAGGAAACCTGAACTGGCTTCGCACCAGTGAAAAAGGATTCACTTCTCCCCATTTTACACATGATGAAATGGAAATGCTATTGCCCATTATAACCGCTGGTCAATCAGATTCCGCTTGTCTGGATAATATGATTGAGCTCCTGACACTTACCGGCAGATCATTACCACAAGTGATGATGATGTTAATTCCTGAAGCGTGGGATGGCAATGATCAAATGGATCCGGTTAAAAAAGCTTTTTATGAATTTCATGCCTGCATGATGGAACCTTGGGATGGCCCGGCTTCTATTTCATTTACAGATGGCAAAATAATTGGTGCAACATTAGATAGAAATGGTCTTCGTCCTTCAAGATATACAGTAACACATGACGATCGGGTGATCATGGCTTCTGAAACCGGCGTCTTGCCTATTGAACCTTCTCTTATCAAAGAAAAAGGCAGATTACAACCCGGTAAAATGTTTGTGGTTGATATGGAACAGGGAAGAATTATCAGTGATGATGAATTAAAACAAACCATCTGTTCTCAAAAACCTTAT
>JAYTSC010000542.1:0-1603 GCA_043745885.1 Bacteroidota bacterium
TTAGCACCAATTACAATGGCCTCTTCGGTATGTACAAATAAACCCTGTTGTTGTTTTCTTCTCAACTCAAGGGTTAACACCCAGGCACAAATGAGAAAAGCAATGGCTACAAAAAAACCAAAAGAATTTACCAGTTTCAGACCTGAAATTTCTATACCAAAGAGGTCCTTAAAAATATAGTATAAGTTGGGGTACATGTGATCAATTAATCTAGAATGAAACTATGATAATTATCATGCAATGTTAATCAGAAATCTTTAAACAATTAACTATTTGAAGCGATAGGGTTTTTAGTAGGGTGATTATTATCAAGATACGCTTGGTGGGGGAGTTTTTTAACGCAAAGACGGGGAGGCGCAGCAATTTTATTGATTTAACCTGATTTTGTAATTGTAAAACGTGAATTATGCTTTTACCGCCCATCGTAATTTTGCGGAACGGGCCCGGGGGTTGGAAAAACATTCTTCTGCTGACGGGCGAATGATATCTGGAGCCACTTCACTGTAGATTCCTTCCCGAAAAAAATGTTGTAATGATTTTTTAACACGTCGGTCTTCTCCTGAATGAAAAGAAAGTATGGCCACTCGGCCTCCGGAAACCAAGGAGTCGGGTAATTTATCAAGAAACTTATCTAATACCCCAAATTCATCGTTCACCGCAATCCGTAATGCCTGAAAACAACGTTGACAAGTTTTCTTGATCTCTTCTTTTTTATTTTTTTGTGGGAGAAAATCCATTGTCTCCGTAATCACGGTTTGTAATTGGGTGGTAGTAGCAATGGTTCTTCCCCTTGCAATACTTTTTGCAATGGCTTCAGCAATGATTGCAGCATGGGGCTCATCTGAATTGATGATGAATAATTCTTCTAATTTACTTACTGAAATAGTTTGCAAATAAGCAGAAGCTGTTTTTCCACTGTTGGTATTTAATCGCAAATCCAAAGGTCCCTCCACTTTAAATGAAAATCCTCTTTCCGGATTATCTATTTGCATGGAAGAAACCCCCAGATCTGCTAATACAAAATTCAAAGGCCCAGATTGTGAAACAACGAGATCAATATTTGAAAAATTTAATTTTCTTATGATGATCGCTTCCTCACCATAACCCAAAGCTGATAAGCGTGCTTTAGTTTTGGCTAATTCAATACCATCAACATCAATGGCATATAATCGACCACCGGGTTGTAAACCTTTTAATAATTCCAAACTATGCCCGCCATAACCCAATGTTGCATCCAAACCAATCTGTCCGGGAACCACTTTTAGCAAGTCCAATATTTCTTTTACACATATAGATCGATGCATTCCGGCAGGTGTGCGGCCTTGTTCCATTACTTTGGCTATATCCTGGACATATAATCCTGGATTCAATTCTTTGTATTTTTCAGTGAATGCATGCGGATGGGTTCCTTTATATCGTATTCTTCGTGCCGGTTTGGGGGTTTGTTCATCCATTTGGTGAAGCTAATGATTTAGGGAGTGATATGAATATTTGGATGAGAGATATCTGCCTCTTTATGCTTATTTAGATTCTTACATTTTCTAAACGCAGTCACAAAGAAGCAGCGTTAGACCTATTGACTGATGAAATGGAACTGAAGATA
>JAYTSC010000543.1:0-1916 GCA_043745885.1 Bacteroidota bacterium
ATTTTACTGATGGGATTAATGGGCATAAACCATAATGTTTGCACACCCATTTCCTTTAACCGGTCCAGGTGTTTGGCAAAAGCTTGGAAAGTTCCTTCCTGAGTATATTGACGCACATTTACTTCATAAATATTTCCTTGCATGATCCATGAGGGGTGACCATCTACCTGTGCTGTATCTTTTGTTTGAAGAGTTTGGTTAACATTGTTACAAGATGCAAAAGCTATAACTATTAGATAAAGAGAGAGATTAATGATTATACGCATAAAACAAATTTTAGAATCTAAAATTAATCATTTCGTGTGTATATTAAACACAAATCGTTCCCGGGGGTAGCTTAAAGCGGGAAACAAACCTTTTCTTTGCAATACCAACTACCATTATATGGAAAAGCAAGCTTTGTACTACGGTGGATATTTACAACTAGATAAAGTATTGGATGCTCAATACCCGGTTAGTTTTGAAAAAGGCAATGAACCGGCACATGATGAAATGCTTTTTATTGTAATTCATCAGGCTTATGAGTTATGGTTCAAACAGATTTTGTTTGAGTTGGATTATGCCATGCAAATATTTTCACAGGAAAGAATAAATGATAACTCTGAAGACCTGAATCTTGTTCGACATCGTTTACACCGCATTACCAGCATTATGCAATTACTAAACCAACAAGTGAATATTCTGGATACAATGACGCCGCTTGATTTTCTTGAATTTAGAAATTTACTTACCCCCTCCTCGGGTTTTCAAAGTAAACAATTTCGTTTGATAGAAGCCAGAATGGGATTGCAGCTAGAAAAGCGCCACCAGAAAGAATATTACAAACGTACCAATGAGGGAGGTTTTTCCAAAGCGGATTATGAAAATATTTCTGCTACAGAAGAACAAAAGAGTTTATTGCAGTTGGTAAACAATTGGTTAGAAAGAATGCCATTTTTCAGAGAAGATTATTGGCAAGAATTTCCTGTTTCGAAAACAGATAATGTTACCCAACATAGTTTTTGGAAAGTCTACAGATCCATTTATCAAGCCGGTTTAACTGAAAGAGAACATCCCAAAATTCATGATTTTGATTATGTATTCTTTGAAAAGGAAGATGGATCCTTATCTCCGGAACAACTAGATGGCTTACGCAGTAATTTTTCGCCTACTGCCTTAAGAGCTGCTTTATTTATTATGCTTTACAGAGACTTTCCTGTTTTCCAAACCTCATACCAAATTTTAGATTCGCTAATTGAAATTGATCATTTGATGAGTAATTGGCGTCACAAACATTTGATTATGGTTAGAAGGATGATTGGCATGCGAGTAGGAACCGGTAACACATCAGGTGCAGGGTATTTAGAAGGAGCCATGAGTAAACATTATGTATACCGCGACTTATCAGGATTATCTACTTACTTAATTGAACGAAAAAAATTGCCAAAATTACCTGACGAATTAATAAGAAATTTAGGATTTACCTTTTGAGGAACTCTGTATTTGCTTGATCAATTTTTATTTTATTTATAAAAACAACACTTAGCTATGGCTCCACTAAAAATATCAACCGCCCAATTTGAAAACAGAAGCGGAGATCCATCATATAATCTTTCAATAATAGATTCCTTAGCCAAAAAAGCAGCTAATGAAGGTTCGCAAATTATTGCATTTCATGAGTGTTCTGTAACCGGTTATAGTTTTGCTAGACATCTGAGCAAGGAGCAACTTTTGGATATTGCGGAATGTATACCCGATGGAGAAAGTGTTCAACAACTAATTGCCATCTCATCAAAATACAATATTGCAATTTTGGCGGGTCTTTTTGAGAAAGATTCAGATGACAAAATCTACAAGGCTTATGTATGTGTAACAAAAGACGGGTTGGTGGCAAAATTCAGAAAATTACACCCTTTTATCAACCCCCATATTCTGCC
>JAYTSC010000544.1:0-1781 GCA_043745885.1 Bacteroidota bacterium
GCCATCTTTACTGTCTGGATACAGCATATAGTAACCTGTAAAAAGCAAGGGATCTTTTCCGTAATTGACCCTTTAGTTTTTTTTAACGTTGTTCATACCAATAAGCATGAAAATAGTCGGAATTGTACTCCTAGTTTTTGGTTTGCTCATGTGTATTTTTACTTCTATAAATTTTACACAGGACAAGAAAATAGTTGACTTCGGTCCGCTACAAATCAATCAGAAACAAAATAAAACAGTTCATTGGCCAATCATTGCAGGTATTGCAGTAGCTTTTGCAGGTATTGTTTTGGTGGTGGTTGATAAAAAGCAAAAGCCTTAGACAAAAGCTTTCATTTTATTCTCCGCTAGGCGTCCACTCTAAATAGTCAAACTTTATCAACTCCTTAGGATATGTTTGACGCAATAGTAAACCTTCCTTTTTTGCTATTGACAAACACTTCACAATACCTTTTTTATACAACTTATCATCGGTAGGATAAGTAATATTTTTTTCTTGAACAGTAGTGTCTACACTTATTACATCCCTATACCGCCTCCATCTTTGGGCGTATTAATCCGAATGCTTTCCTACAAAATTAACTCCATACCAGCCTCTCCTATTCGATGCCTAAAAGCCACCAGTTCTGTGGGTACACAAGGTATGCCCGGACGGAAAAACTGTTCGCCTCCAAGCTATTGGTAATAGATATTTTCTGACCATTTTTCTACTAAGTTTTCATTACTCAAATTGCGTAAATATTTTAATATCAACAACGATACTATCAGCCGAATCGGCTTAACTGGTGCTCCCTACTTTTGGCTATACAGTTCTTGGAATTTGTCTTCAAAAAATTGCTAGTTGATCATGTTGGCTAAAATATAAAGCGGATGCCTTTGGTCTAATAGTTCAGCTAATCCATGAAATAAACCTAACTGTGGAGTGTATTTTTGGTTGGTAACCATTCAAAAATATCCCGGCTTTTAAGATTATTTCGATTTGTGGTAGATTTAAAGCGTTATAAATTATCTTTTATTCAGTAGGGCTAAGGCTTGACAACTTTTTGAGGGGATACTAAATAGTTTCTGAGCAGGCCCTAATTACTGCTTACCTTATCCAAAATCCTATCATAGACTTCCACATCCATCCACTTCCTGTAATAATAATATACCAACTGCCACTTCGGGAAATTCACCGGCAGCATCCGACATTGACAACCTGTTTTAACCACATACATTATTGCATTCCATACACTTCGCAAACTGTGTTTTCTCATCCATTCTTTGCGTTTTAGACAAATATTGATAATTTGCCATTGTGTATTGGTTAAATTTGTCTGACAATTTTTTTTAAGCTTGGTAACTTATTGAAAACGTATTTACTCTTTAATCATTGCTCTTTTCTTTATCATTTTTAAACAGGCTCTAAATGTTCTCACTAACTGTACATTCTGTTAAACTTGCTTTCATATGTTTATTGTCATCTTTCTTTTTTTCTCATGCCCATTCACAAATCATAAAAGGCAAAGTATTGGATGCCAATAGTGGTGAGCCGCTTGTGGGCGCTTCTGTTCAGATTCAAAACGGAACAGTTAAATTGATCACTGCGGTAAACCTGGATGGTTCCTACGTATTCAGAAATATGGCAGCAGGAAAATACAAACTGAAAGTAATGTTTGTTGGTTACAAAACCAGCAAAGACTACGAAGTAAGCGTAGGTGCTACCCCTACAGTTCTCAACCTTGAGTTACAGACAGAGAACACCGAGCTGGAAAAAGTTGTGGTAACTGCCAACAGTAGCC
>JAYTSC010000545.1:0-1912 GCA_043745885.1 Bacteroidota bacterium
GCTTTAATAATGCAATCAAATGCTTTTGATCGGTATTGTAACCTGGCCTGTTGACCAACTTTATATAAATATTTATTATAATGTATTAAAAGCCCCTCAAAATCACCATTTTTAAGTTGTTGATACCTGATTTCAAGGAAAGCACAGAACTCTTTGGCCATATTCATGGGCTCGTGTTGTTTTCCGGTAATCTGCTTTAAAGAAACCGGATTTATAAGCATTACCGGGAACGTTGTTTGGTTCAGATTCAGACCAATACCTACAACAGAACCTAGCCAATTATTACCCCTAACCTGGTTTTCAATTAAAATGCCCCCTGCCTTTCTGTCACGCCAATACAGATCATTCGGCCATTTAATATAGGTTTCCTCGTGTGCATACTTACTAACCAGATCATGAAAAGAAACTGCTACCATCACACTTAAAGGAAATTGATTCAGTAAGGATAGGAAGGAACAGTCTAAAATCACCGACATGGTTAGGTTTTTACCTGCTTCAGTTTCCCATCTTTTTCCATGTTGCCCCTTTCCATTGGTTTGGGCATGAGCAAAATAAACGACCCCATGTGCAGCCAAATTAGCTTGTAAGTGGTCCATGGCATAAATGTTGGTGCTTTCCACCACAGGTAATTCGATGAATGGTTGACCAATGGTATTTTTCACATCAGAAGGTAGCAAAGAATGACTATTTTTGACGAAGTTAGCTTACATGATCTTAAAGGGATTAAACAAAACAGGTCAATTACCTGTTTATATAGACGAATTTGAGAGATATAGTAATAATTATTCATTTAAACACCAGTTATTGTTGGAACCACTTGCCGTTTTAAAAACCCGTGAAAAGAGCACCCTTACCAGACTTTCACGAAATTCAAAAATTTTTAAGGTAATTATCAATGCGATTCAGGATAAGAAGGGAGAGAATATCATCAGTCTTGATCTTCGCAAAATAGCTGAAGCTTCGGCTGATTTTTTTATCGTTTGTCAGGCTTCCAGTACTACACAGGTAAAAGCTATCTGTGATTTTATTGAAGATGAAGTGAAGGGAAAGTGTGAAGAAGCACCCTATAAACATGAGGGCCGCCAATCTCTACAATGGGTTTTAATTGATTATGTAAATGTAGTAGTACATATTATGCACCCAGAAGCAAGAAATTTTTACAAATTGGAAGAAATGTGGAGCGATGGCGTTTCGCAATTACATTGATAGGTGAAAAAATAAAATATAAAGGTCAGTCAATCGTTAATTAATAGAAATCGTATTTATTACAGAAAAGAATATGTTACAGGAAAACAGTAATCCGAAATCAGATAAGCAAGAGAAAAGTGATAAACCACGCAAAGGGCCAAAATTCAATATTTATTGGATTTATGGAATGATTGCTGTTGTATTGCTTGGTGCACAGTTCATGAAATTTGCACCTGAAACAACAAAGACCTGGGAACAGGAATTTAAGCAAAAAATGTTATTGCAGGGCGATGTAGAAAGACTTGATTTGATAAAAAATAAAGACCAGGTACGGGTTTACATCAGACCAGAAAGTATTTCAAAACAATTCTACACGGAAAAATTAAAAGTATCTCTTTCCAAAGATAAAGTGAAAGGTGTGCCACTTTTTGAATTTGAAGTGAGCGATATCAAAGGCTTTCAGGAAAGAATGGCTGAATTTTATAAAAACAATCCTACCATTCCGGAAGCACCCGCCAGAGTTATCACTGAGGGAGATTGGTTTGGGCCTGTAGCAAATACTGTATTCTCATTACTTTTAATTGTAGGTGTTTGGGTTTTACTTATGCGCAAAATGGGTGGTCAGGGTGGTGCAGGTGGACCCGGGGGTATTTTTAGTATCGGCAAATCAAAAGCTACTTTATTTGACAAAACAGCAAAAGTAAATATCACATTTGCAGATGTT
>JAYTSC010000546.1:0-7945 GCA_043745885.1 Bacteroidota bacterium
TATCGTATTCCACGTATTGCGGTCCATTATATAAAGGCGCCACATTGGAAATGAATTGATGATATTGCTTAATGGTAAACTGCACTGCTCCGGCGTGAACAGAACTATCATTTGCCGATAACTGTGCCAGGGGTAGGAGGGGAAACAAAAAGCAACAAAAAAGAATGATATAAAAGTAGTTTCGTTCTCTGTTATGCATGAAGAAGTTTATGCTGTAATATAAGGCTTTAGCAGTGATTGCCCAAAAGATGCTGGCCTTGTGAATAACAATGTCGTAACCTCAAATAACCAGTTCAATTATTCCAGAAGAGTTACCCAACTTGGAATGAATGGGCGATATGTATTTATGAGGTTTCAGGTGAATTTTTAAAGTCAATACTAACTATTTATTAAAAGGCCCTTCATTTGTAGGGTCTTTTATTTTGGAGCATTTGCTATACCATTTAGACTTTACAAATACTCCAAGTGTGATTGTGAGGACACAATCACGACGATCAAGCCGTTGATGTGTCTTCAATTCAACAACAGAACGCAAGAATCATAAATATAAAAGTCTAATTGGTATTATGAAAGAAACCTAATTCTTTACATCTCTTGGATTGGCTCAGTATCATGCTCTTAAATTTCCAAAACATATGTCAATCTTGGAAAGCTGTTGTGCTAATCTATTATTTAATTTTGCAACATTTTTCCTTTTAATCTGTGTCTCCTAGGATGAACCACCATTGACCGATTATTGAAGTCATTACTAATCACGCTGATATTCCCATCTACTTCCATCATGGCTAAATCAACATTCGCAATATCTTTTGCTCCATGTTCTCTAATAGCCGCATTTAGTTCATCAATTGTAATTTCAGCTTTTGTTAGATTTTTTTTGTTTACTTTTCCCTTATAGATCAAGAGAATAGATTCTCCCTGAAGAAGTTCGCTTAATTTTTTATTTCGATATAGTAGTTTTTTTAAAGAATAATTTGCTGCAAACAGTGCAGTAGCAGCTATTACTCCTCCCTCTAAAGAAGTATCCGGTCCAACCATCGCATTTTGTACAGCATTACTAATGAGGAGGATAAATACTAAGTCTATAACAGAAAGCTGGGCAAGTTCTTTTTTACCAAAGACTCTTAAAGCAATGATCATAAAGAAGTAAACTGAAAGTGCTCTAAACACAATTTCTAAGTAAGGATTATGGATAAAGGAGAGGTTAATCTGAATAAGAGTCATAAGCAACAGATTTAAAATTTTATTTTGTGTAAATTAAATCAACTTATTGTAGTTACAAAATTCAAATTCATTTTGGTCTTATCCATTAAGCCAAAGCATCTTTAAATATAGTATAGCAAAAAGGCACCCGTAATAAGTACCTCTTGCTTCCTAATTATGAATTCATTTACCTTCTGGCCTTGATCAATTGCAACACTTTACGGGTTGATCCTTGTATGAGTTCTGTGAGGCCGACCTAAGTTTAATGCTGAGATTAACGCAAAAGTAGCCTAATAAAGGCTTAAGGAGCGTTAAACAATTGATGATTTGTGTAGTAAGTATGAACCGGATCCTTCGCAGATTAATAGTTGGAAAAAGGAAGCTCCCCAAAAGTTGAAACATCTTTTTTTGTGGAAAAACACAACAAGTACCCCGTGATTAATATTGAAAGCTGTCTAATAATTTTATTCTATAGTAACATTCATTCTATTATAAACCAGGTATAACTTTCAGGCTCAATAGAAAATCTTAATTCTATTTCATAATTCCGATTAAGAATATATTTTTTAAACCCGTTTTCTTTTTCTCTCACTAAAGCAGTAGTGGTTAATCCCGAATAATATAAAGGAACAAAGATTGTCTTGGTAATTTTTTCTTTTAAAGGATTGTAGAGCATGAGTAAACCCTTTGTTTGTAACTGAGAATTTACATGCAGTATTCCATCCCAATCTCTCCCATCAGCACGGCGTAAATGAAGGATATCGGAATTGAGAATAGTTCGATATTTTTTATACCAACTAACCGTATTTTTTACTACTTGTTTAGTGGCATCTGTATCATATAGCCTGGGTCCGCGATAACAAGCTTGAACTCCGGCTCCATAATACTGCATCATCAATTGCTCATAATCTTTCAAATGTTCAGACAAAGGCTCTAAAACAGCCTCGTCTCCCCCACCCTGGTATTTAGTAAGTGGAACAAATCCCCAACTCATAGACGGTGTTTTTTCCCATAAACCATCATAAATATTTTGTCTGTTTAATATTTTTTGCTGAGCTCTGGACAATGAAAAATTCACTTCACGATAGCCGATAGCAATTTTATTAGTCCCATCAAGAAAATACCAATCAGGTGCATTTACATATACGCCTTGCTCATTACACCAGTGGTACAATTCTTTTTGTAATTCCATCTGTCTCCATTGAGAATCGTCTAATCCTTTATGTCCGGGATGTGTAGTTGATGCACAAACATCGCCGGGATAAGGTCCATCATTTTCAAATAAATCAAAACCGGTGGTTCTGATAAAGTATTTGAGTTTAGCGATATATGCAAGTCCCCATTTACTTCCCATACAAGGAGCATTTCCGAAGAAAGCGGCTGCATCAGGTTTACCTGTTATCGGATCTATCACATCATCACTGTCGCTAATTTTTCTTGAACTAAATAATGAATAGCCCCCAATCAAAATATTGTTTTGATGTGCATAGGCTGCAATCTTTTCCCATTTTAGAACATTTACGAGGCTACTGTCTTCCATATTACAATGACTTCCAAAACTTAAAATCAGCGCTTCATATCCAGTTGCCACACATTGGTCAATCGCTTGCATCACTTCTTCATCATTTTTACTCACCAAGTGCATAAAAATAGGATTGGCGTTTGTCCAGGGGGCAACCATACGGTACATTTTACGAATAGCCATTCCCCTTCTTTCTCTGTCATAGCTATCCATCAATAATTCATGCGTTCTCACAGAATTAAATTTCTCTCCGGGTAATAAATCAAGGCCGGTAAATTTTTCGGGATATACTTGTAATACACATGGCGTTTGATAATTATAATTTACCTGCGAAGTATAACTTGGATCTGTTTTCCAATGTGTAGTTTGGTCACTGATATCGTATCGCATGGCATTGTTAAAAGCATAATTGGTTTCAACATAGATGCCATGTTGCTTTTTCATTTGTTCCGACGTTCCTACTACCGCACTTTCTTCTTCTACAAAAGCTAACACTTCATTTACAACCCGATTAATGGTAATTTTATTTGTCCCTTTATTTTCAACAGTTAGCGA
This sequence comes from Bacteroidota bacterium, assembly GCA_043745885.1. GTDB lineage: Bacteria > Bacteroidota > Bacteroidia > Chitinophagales > Chitinophagaceae > Sediminibacterium. The sequence goes on from JAYTSC010000546.1 coordinate 3,281, forward strand.
TTTGATCAGTAAGGGTAAGCCATCATACAATTCATAGTGAATAGTTACCAACAGGTCCTTTAACTCATTTATATCTGATCGAAAATTGAAATTAATCAATTTACCCGAAGGAGATTTATCACCGGATGACCATCCTCGTGATTTCCCATTTAAAAAATGAGGAATTTCTTTTACCACAAATCCTGTAAAATGAAAATCACTGTCATGTATGATTAATTTATTAAGCCATTCATTTAATAAATAGGCTTTTTCAGTTTGACCATGCAATCCCCCAATATTATAGGCTTTCCCATTAAGAGAAATGAGTGCCTCCGGCTTAATCGCTCGGAGTAATTGCTGATTATTGCTTACATTACTATAATCAGTACAGGCCAGGTTAGGCGTGGCTCTAAATACCCTTCTAACTAAACCATTGTAAAGAATGATGTCTTTATTATCTGCGGTTTTATATACCCCTGCTTTGTTTAGAAATGGATGCACTAACCAATCTTTATCTTTTTCTTTCACCGCTATCTGATTCCAAAGAGGTAGTTCTGTTATTCTTTGATTAGAAGTGGTTTGTGAAAAAACAATGGGGGCAGAAAATAAAATAAGAATAAATAAATATAATTGAATTTTCATTTTTTTATGAAATTTACAAAAATATTTTAGCAACAGGTTTCTTTAATTAAGCAGGCTTTAAAAATCAGTTCAATTTTGGAAAAGCTTTTTCTGAATAGATAAAAAATAAATTAAATATGAAAACCTGTTTCAAAATAGGTACTTAAATCCCACCCATTTAGTAACTTTCCACTATGATCCATTTAGTAAGAAGAAAAATAATACATCCTTTACAAAGGTATATTCACGACAGCCGTTCTGTGGGCATTACTTTATTAGCTTGTACTGCTCTTTCTCTTATATTAGCCAATTTTGGTTTTTGGGAAGAGGGTTATCGAAATTTCTGGTCATCTACTTTTGATGGAACCGCTAATCATCACCTGCATATCGGTATTTTACAAGTACCCAATTCGCTCTTACTTTTGATTAATGATGGATTAATGGCCATTTTCTTTTTCTTGGTAGGGATGGAAATTAAAAGAGAATTACAAACTGGAGAATTGTCTTCTATAAAAAAGTCTGCTTTACCCTTATTTGGCGCAGTTGGGGGGATATTAGTACCCGCATTGCTATTTAGCCTTTTCAACAAAGGAACGGAAGGAGTGCAAGGTTGGGCTATACCTACTGCAACAGATATCGCTTTTACCCTTGGCATTGCTTCTTTATTGGGCAAAAGGGTTCCGGTTGGATTAAAAATATTTATTACAGCGCTAGCAATCATCGATGACTTGGGTGCCATTATTGTGATCGCTTTTTTTTATGGTGGTCAATTACATATCATTTACTTAGTTGGCGTTGTAGTAATTGTTGCTATATTATGGCTTCTTAACCAAACCCAAATGAAATTTGGAATCATTCATTGGCTACTGGGAATTTGTTTATGGTATTGTATGTTTCATTCCGGGATACATGCCACTGTAGCAGGGGTTGTTTTTGCATTAATGGTACCTACTAAACTATTATCAACATTGGAATTGCGATTTCATAAGCCAGTTAATTTTATAATCATGCCTGTGTTTGCATTAGCCAATACTGCCATCGAATTTCCGGAAAATAGTATCAATGCATTAAATAGTACATTAAGCTGGGGTATCATTATTGGCCTTTGTTTAGGCAAACCCATTGGGATAGTTTCGGCCTGTTATTTTATAGTAAAAAAGAAAATTGGAGAGTTACCCAGAGGTGTTAATTGGCATAAAATGATAGGTGCCGGTTTATTAGCAGGAATCGGATTTACGATGAGTATTTTTATTTCAACGCTAGCTTTTAAAAATGTCAACCAACAGGATATTGCCAAAATAGCAGTTTTAATCGCCTCATTCCTTGCAATGATTATTGGATTTTTTTGGATAAAGTTAGAAAATAAATCTAATAAAAATATCCAAAAAGAAACAGCTGAAAATGTGTTGTAAGTTTATTCAAAATTATTTTCAAACATTCAGCTGTCTTTTTTACAAGATTTTTTAACTAGTAACCCAAACCCAAATCTCTACCTTTCATTATTGCAGGCACCCCATCTGTAATCCATTTTGCAGGTTTATCTCCTTTTAACATATAATCAAAAAACTGCTGCTCTCTTATTTGAATATCTTTTCTATTTTTTCTTTCTACCAGATTATGCGCTTCCCCATTATAAGTAAGCATCCAAACTTTTTTACCTAATCTACGCATACCGGCATACATTTCAATTCCCTGATACCAGGGTACCGCATCATCGGCATCATTTGCCATAATTACTAAGGGTGTTTTAACTTTTGGCAATGAAAACAAAGCCGAATTCTCGATGTACAAATTTGGTTTCTCCCATAAAGTAGCACCAATCCTACTTTGGGTTTTTTCATATTGAAATTGACGTACTAATCCACTACCCCATCTTACACCACCATAAGCGCTAGTCATATTGGCAACCGGCGCACCTGCCCAAGCAGCTGCGTAAAGATTAGTTTTGGTAATGAGATATACAATTTGGAAACCACCCCAGCTTTGCCCTTGTAAACCAATTTTAGTACTGTCAACAAATCCTTGTTTTACTACTGCCCTGGTTCCACTTACAATATAATCGTAAGCACCTTGCCCTGGATAGCCGGTTTTGTACCAGATATCAGGTACAAAAACAATATAACCACGACTTACAAAAAAAGGAATATTTAAACGGGAGGGAGTTGGAGCCGGTGCTAGGTAGTTAAATAAAGTTTGGTTATTTCGTTCAAAAAAATAAACAATCATTGGGTATTTCTTCTTTGGATCAAAATCTTCCGGTTTATACAAAACACCTTCGGTTTGTTTACCCGTATAAGCTTTCCATGTAAACAATTCTGAAGTACCCCAATTGTAATTGGACTGTTGTGGATTGGTATTGGTTAGTTGTTTGGCAGAAGAAGAAATGGGGTGCTCAAAAAGATTGGTTGACTGAGAAAAGGTTTCTTTTGTATAGACAATGGTTTCAGCATTTTTAGCCTTTTGTACAGCAAAACCGATACTAACCGGTTCTTTAAATAATGATACAAAATTATTGTTCATGCCCATGTCTAATAAGCCCAGACCGCTACTTTTATCTTTTTCATCAAACAAACGAATTAATATTTTTTGCTGCTGCTTGATGAATTTTTCCGTACTATCCGTCGATATATATCGCATCACCATTTTATCTTTGCGACCATTGGTCAGGCAAACCGACTTCTCTATACCCAAAGGATCAACCTTCCAAATATCATAACGATCATAGATAAGGAAATGAGTATCGTTTTCCATCCATTTGGCTACACCATATGCATTTGGCTCATCAGGCACGTCATTCTCTTCATCATGTAAGGAATATTTTATGTCTTTTGCAACAGGGATTATTTTTTTTGCACTTGCATGATAAATAAAATAGCCGGGCTTCTTTTCGTCGTAAAACAAAAGATATTTACCGGAATAAGAGGGCAGTATAATATTCCCTTTAAAATCTTTTATAATAAGTTCAGCAGATCCTGTTTCAGCTTTAATAGTATACAGATCATTCATTGTGTAACCCTGCCATTGTGCAGGGATACGTTTTCCAAAATCTGAACCGGCATAAAATATTTCTCCATCACCCTCATTTGTTTGCAATACATTTCTAAATTTTTCATTCCCGATTTGTACAAGCTGTTTGGAAATTAAATCTATTCTTGCCAGTTGGCTTCTTTTAAGTTCAACTTCCAAATTTTTGGATTGTACGGGCTGTATATAATCGTCATTATAATGCCAAACATCTACGCTAACCCTTTCGAAATCGGGTAAAGTAGTATCTTTAACAGGTAAAATTGGAACAGTACCTACAAATAAGCGATCCCCTTTTTTACTAAAACTAATAGCCGAATTTTCACTAATTGTTGCATTTGCTGCAATGCCCTTACTATTTCTATCGGCAATCAGTAAAGCGCTATCGGATCCTATTTTGTAGTAATAAACTTTGTAAAATTTCTGCAATGATTTACTACTACTATCCCTCTCTGCTACAAAGGCAAGCTGTAGACCTTCTTCATCCATTCGGTACCCTTTCGCATCATTAAAACCTTTGAAGATGATTGCCTCTTTACCTGTTGACAAATCTACACGTACAACCGTGGCTTTCGTTACTAAATCATTGATTTTTTTTGTTGTTTCTAAGATTAATATATTCCCTTTTTTATTAAATAAATATTCACTAACTAATTTAAAACTTTTTTGTTCTCCTGTTGAAAGGTTTCGCAATACCAATTCAGATCCTTCTTCAAATGGGTCTTCAGGAATTTTTAGAACCGTAGGTGGCGTATCTTTTTTGGGTAAGCGTAAAACAGACATACCCAATTCTTTTATTGCATTCGCTTTATTACGAATACTATCGGCAGCGTGCAGTAAACTATCTACCATCGACATCATTGAATTAATACGGGTTGCAGAATCCGGCTCTGTATTTTTTCTGCCATTTTCAAACAAAGGCTTATCCAGTAAATAAGCCAACCAATTACCTGAGTCATCTGGCACTTTAAAGCTTTTAATTCTGGCAATCTGCTGCATATTGTCTTTACCCAATTCCAGAATTAGCAAACTATCTTTTGG
>JAYTSC010000547.1:0-1615 GCA_043745885.1 Bacteroidota bacterium
ACGAGTGGTTCCTGTTAAATAACTGTACCATGTTCCTGAAGAAGGAAAACTAACACTTGCGGTTGTGCCAATTACATCAAAATTTCCTATCACCATTACTTTCAATGAATCAGCATCTAACTTGATCCATTTTATCGCACCTGAAAGGTCATAGGTTACGTTTGCTGTTGTAAAAGTAGTAAAATAATTGGGTGTTAATTTTAACTTTATTAACTGAGCATAAATTTTATAAAGCGAATTCCGATTTTGGTCAGTGGCATAATCCCATTTAATGGGCTTTGGTGATGTGCGGCAATTATTTGCATCTAGTGTTCCGTTTTCACAACGGCTAATACTTTGGTCATAGCCAAGCTCACCAAACTGCCAGAACAATTTAGGACCGGGTATCATAGCCCAAAAAGCTGTTGCCATTTCATTTCTTTTCAAGCCAGTAACAAGGTCTTTGGCTGTATAGGATCCATTTGAATTGCCAAAAGCTGTGTTCTTATACATTAACCTTTCCTCATCATGGCTCTCCATATAGGTTACTAAATGTGTATTATTCCAACCTCTGTATTTGGAAATACCATATTGAAAATTCCAATCAGTGGGAAACCCCATTGTGGCCTGGTTAAAATTAGTATTGCTATTACCCCAAAGCAGCATTCCATAATCAGATAAAACCATTTCTTCCTGGTTTGCCGCAAAATGTTCTAAAATACAATAGGAATTTGTCGATACAGATTGCATCTTATCATATATTCTTTTCCATATGGCAATTCGTCCTGCATCATAGGCACCCCAAGCATTCACATCATTAAGATTATTGGTTTGTGTAAACCCCTTAGACAAATCCCACCGAAATCCATCAATTTTATAATTGATTAACCAGTGAGATACTACCCGATCTACAAACTCTTTGGTAGCAACTGATTCATGATTAAAATCATAACCCACACTATAAGGATGAGTAGCCGTAATATTAAACCAAGGACTATTGGCAGCAGGTCGGTTATTAATTGCGTCCCAATACATTTGAACCATGGGAGATTGACCAAAGGAATGATTGAGCACCATATCCATAATTACTGCTATTCCTTGTTTGTGGCATTCATCAATAAATTGTTTTAAGGCGGTTTCAGTACCATAGGCTTTGTCCGGTGCAAAATAAAAACTCGGATTGTAGCCCCAGCTATTATTTCCTTCAAATTCATTGAAAGGCATCAGTTCAATTGCATTAACACCTAATCGTTTTATATAGCTAAGGGTATCTTTTAAAGTTTGCCAGTTTTGCGCAGCAATAAAATCGCGTACCAATAATTCATAAATAACCAGATTTTTTTTATCAGGTTTTGTGAAACTGTTCAACTGCCAAGTAAAAGGTGTTTTTCCAGTTTGAAAAATACTTACTATCCCCGTTGTTTTTCCGGTTGGATAGGCTTTTAGTGATGGGTATGTTGATGCTGAAATAAATTGATCATTAGAAGGATCTAAAATTTTTTCAGTATTATAATCAGCCAATTTAAGTTTGCCATCTATTAAATATTGATACGCATATTCAATACCGGGCGTTAATCCGGTAATTCGTAACCAAAAACGGCTACTATCTGGCGTTTGATTCATTTGGTAACGGTTG
>JAYTSC010000548.1:0-6572 GCA_043745885.1 Bacteroidota bacterium
TACCCTGCTCATACTTTCCATAATCACTTTATCAAATGTAATGTCATTGATTTGTAGGTCTTGTAAATGGTAACCCCAACTTTCTAATGGAACATCAATTTGATCTTTAACAAACTCTACAATTTCCCTTCGCAATAATAATATCTCCGCCTGTTTTTTGGTGGCTACAAAACCACGAATACTTCCTTCTACCGTTCGTATCAGAGCCTGCATCAGGTCTTTGTCGTTGATAAATTTGAAAGCAACATTCTTTATCGATTCTTCATCCTGATTGATTACTGAATACAACAACATACTTTTAAAATAAACATTTGCCTGGTCCAATGTAACTGCCTGAAACTCCAACTCAACCGAACGGTTCTGTATACTCACCGTTTTAAATACCTGCTCTAAAACCGGTATCTTAAAATTGAGACCCGGGCGTAAAATGCGTTGGTATTTACCAAACATAGTAATGACCGCAATGGTTCCCTGACTAACGGTTACCAGACCACTGAAAACAATAAAAAGTATAACCAGTACCCACCAGTATTCTGCTAGGATATTCATAATGTTGATTTTAAACTAAGTTAATAAGAATAAATGGTTAGTCGCAATAAAGCTTACATTATTACTCATTTCTCTGCGCCTACTCTGCCTCTCTTGTTCTCTACGGTTGGTAGCTTATCAACCACAATGAATGAGATTAGCTGCGACAATACCTCAGATGTATTATACTTTCTCTTCCCAAACCTGAACCAATGCTACTAGCATTTCAACTGCTTTTTCCATATCTCTCACCCCTATCCATTCATGCTTGCTATGTATGGCCTGCATACCAGTGAAAAGATTGGGGCAGGGTAGTCCTATAAAACTTAAACGGCTGCCATCGGTACCACCCCGAATAGGCTCATTAATTACAGAAAGCCCTACCCGCTGATATGCTTCTTCTGCATAAAGGGTAATTTGAGGATGTTTCATCAATATTTCCTTCATATTCCTGTATTGCTCTTTCACTTCAAATTGAAAGGAGGCACGCGGATGATGAACCATAACTGTTTCAGCCAGCTGCTGTAAACGGTTTTCATGCATGGTTAATTTCGAGGTATCAAAATCACGTACTAAAAATTCAATAGTTGCTTTTTCAGCAAATCCATCCAAACGTAAAACATGAATAAATCCTTCACGTCCGGAAGTAGTTTCAGGAGACCATTCCTCTTTAGGTAAAGACGCCAAAATTTCTGCTGCGATTTTCAAGGCATTCACCATTTTCCCTTTGGCATAACCGGGATGAGAAATTACACCATAAATGGTTATGGTAACGCCATCGGCACTAAAGGTTTCGTCTTCTAATGTACCCATTTCACCCCCATCTAAAGTATAAGCGAAATCGGCACCTAATTTTTTCAAATCCAACTTATCTGTTCCCCTGCCAACCTCCTCATCGGGTGTAAATAAAATTTTAATGGTTCCATGTGTAACTTCCGGATGTAATAGTAAATAATTGGCCATATCCATTATTTCAGCCACTCCAGCCTTGTCATCTGAACCCAATAAGGTTAATCCACTTGCCGTAATAATACTGTTCCCAATATGTTCGTTTAAATAAGGATAATCATCCCTGCTGATTACCTGGGAATTATCATCCGGTAAAACAATTTCATCACCTGAATAGTTTTTATAAAGAATAGGCTTTATACCAGTACCACTGCAGTCTGGGGCTGTATCAATATGACTACAGAAACAGATCACTGGTACCTTTTTATCACTATTAGAAGGGATGGTTGCATAGACATACCCAAACGCATCTGTTTCTACTTCTGATATACCCATTGCTAAAAGTTCATTGGCTAATAAAACTGACAAAGATTTCTGTTTTTCAGAACTAGGGAAGGTGATACTTTTCGGATCGCTCTGTGTATCTAATTGCACATAAAGCATAAACCGTTCCACTACTGTAAATGAATAATCGAATCCCATCTTAAAAATTTCAGGCAAGGTAAGAAGAGAAACATGAATCAAATGAAGTGAAACTGTAAAGTTGCCAAGAATCTCGATTCCCTATTGCATATATAAAAAATGTTTTTTATATTGTTCACTAAACCAAATCTCCCCCCACATGAAGAAATCATTAATTGGAGCTATCGTCGGTGGCTTTTTAATTTTTATATGGCAAACTTTGTCTTGGACAATGCTAAACCTACACCAACCAACACAGGATTACACAGCTAAACAAGATTCTATCATGAATTTTCTGAATGCCCATCTTGATAAAGAGGGTGGATTCTTACTTCCAACTGTTCCGGCCGGGACTTCTATGGAGGAAGCAAATAAAAATGGCGAAAAAAATATAGGTAAACCCTGGGCATCTATCCAATACCATAAAAGTTTTAACCTTACCATGAACGATATGTACATGAATATGTTCAGGGGATTGGTAGCTACTATTTTTATGGTTTGGCTATTATGTTGGATTATTGGCAAATGGAATAAGATCGGATTTGTAAATGTTTTAATGGCCTGTTTATTTACCGGATTGATTGTATTTATTAATGAACCCTACAACCAGTTTATTTGGTATAAAATTTTCGATGTGCGTGCACATTTAATTGATGCTTTAGCCAGTTGGGGATTATGTGGTATTTGGCTGGGATGGTGGATGAGTAGGAAATAAGGATTAATAAGTATTCGATAAAAAAAGGGAAGACAGTTTGTTAATCAAACAGTTTTCCCCTTTTAATATTACTAATTATGAATGGCTAATTAAAAATTTGCATCTTTATGGCATAATAATCATTGACTTAGCGCCGATAATTTCAACTAGTTCCAAGTCAAAAGTTAAGTCCTCTCCGGCTAAGGGATGATTTGCATCTAGAATTACTACTTCTTCTTTTACTTCAACAATTAACACAGGAAAATCTTGTCCCTGACCATTGTTCATATTTAGTTGCATTCCTTCTTCAGGCTTCATATCCACCGGGAAACGTTCTTTGGGAAATTCCATGATCATTTCTTCTTGCTTTGAGCCATAAGCCTCATCAGACGGTATTAAAACTGTTTTCTTTTCACCAATGGTCATTCCGGTTACACCAAGGTCAAAACCGGGTATCACCATACCACTACCTACTTCAAATTCCAAGGGTTCACGACCTTCAGAAGAGTCGAAGGTTGTACCATCTGTTAATTTACCATGATAATGTACTTTTACAGTATCGCCTTTTTTTACTTGTTGCATGTTTGCTTTTTGAAAATTAATAAATGAAAATAGGGTTTCGTTTTATATACTAATACTGATGATTTGCTCTTTTCGGCGCCAAAAGTACAATCCAATAACAAGAAATAGGAAGTAATTTTTGTTAACTTACTTATTCAAAATGAATATATATGAAAAAAATATCAACTGTGCTGATTTTGCTTCAAATTTTAGTTGTTATTCTCTGTGATAAACTAATTGCCCAAACACCCAAAAATGAATCGGAAAAATTGGCTTTATTGAACCAAAATAGAGATATTTTGCCTGCAGCGTATAGAACGAATGTATATGTACATTTATTAAAAAATAAAAGGATAGGAATTTTTGCTAACCATACCGCAGTAATAGGCAATAAACATTTGGTTGACACTTTGCTTAGTTTAGGCGTAAATATAACTGTGGCCTTTGGACCAGAACATGGTTTCAGAGGCAAAGCGGATGCCGGTGAAAAAATTGATAATTATAATGATTCCCTAACCGGTATCCCTGTAATTTCTTTGTATGGAAAAAAAAGAAGACCCAGCGCAGAAGACTTGAAAAATGTAGATATTTTACTGTTTGATATTCAGGATGTCGGTACACGTTTTTATACATTCATTTCATCGCTGCAAGCGTTTATGGAAGCCGCATTTGAAAACAGTAAGCCCTTACTGATTCTTGACAGACCCAACCCAAATGGCTTTTATGTTGATGGACCTGTATTGGATACTGATTATAGAAGCTTTGTGGGCATGCAACCCATCCCTATCGTGTATGGAATGACAATGGCAGAATATGCATTTATGATAGCAGGAGAAAGATGGCTAACAGAAAAAGCCAATGACAAACATGATTATTATAAACGTGCAGAAAAATCAGCAGATACCTTGTTTCATTTCCAGGTAATAAAATGTGTCAACTATACCCATAAAAGCAAATATATCCTTCCCATTAAACCTTCTCCCAATATTCCCGACATGGCCTCTGTTTATTGGTATGCAAGTACTTGTTTATTTGAAGGAACTGTGCTGAGCGAAGGAAGAGGAACCAATCATCCGTTTTGTATTTTCGGACACCCTTCATTGCCTTCCAATCTATACTCATTTATTCCAACTAGTAGAGATGGAGCAAAAGAACCCAAACTAAAAGACAAAACTTGCTTCGGATGGAATATTTTTGGAACCAATGAAGCCGTCTTAAATAAAATGGATAATAAAGTGCAGATAAAATATCTACTAGATGCGTACAAAGCATTTCCGGATAAAGAGAAATTTTTTACAGGATCATTCAATAGGCTTGCCGGTAATAAGGAACTGATGGAACAAATTAAAACCGGAATATCTGAACTCGAAATTAGAAATAGTTGGGAGGTAAAACTAAAAGAATTTAAAAGTATCAGAAAAAAATATCTACTCTACCCTGATTTTGAATAGTTACTTTTTTTTTCGAATCACTCATTGAAACTCCTTTTCTCTGTTTTGCTGAGTTGAAAAAGTGCTCACTCATGGGAATATTTTCAATATTGAATTAGGTAAAACCTAAATTTTAAAAGAGATTTTACAACCCGTTCCTAAAGTATCTTTACTCTATGAATAATCCGGATTTTAAACCTTTTTTGCCAAAACCATACAAAGAATTACGCATTGTTTTTATGGGTACACCGGAATTTGCTGTGGCATCACTACATGCTTTGATAATGGCAGGTTGTAAAATTGTAGGGGTAATTACGGCTCCTGATAAACGGGCTGGGAGAGGAATGAAATTAACCGAGAGCGCGGTAAAAAAATATGCAGTTGAAAAAAATATTCTTATTCTACAACCGGAAAAATTAAAAAATCCGGAATTTATTACTGAATTAAAGAATTTACAAGCAGATTTGCAAATTGTGGTGGCTTTTAGAATGTTACCGGAAGTAGTTTGGAACATGCCCTCATTGGGAACAATCAATTTACATGGTTCTTTGTTGCCCCAATACCGTGGTGCAGCGCCCATCCATTGGGCTGTGATTAATGGAGAAAAAGAAACGGGTGTAACTACCTTCCAACTAAAACATGAGATAGACACAGGCGATATTTTGTTGCAAAAAAGCTTTTCAATTAGTGAAGATGAAACAACAGGTGAAGTTCATGACAGGATGAAGGAAATTGGCGCAAATCTATTAGTTGAAACTTTAAAGCGACTGGAATATCCTCGAAAAAAATCAATTGATCAATCTGTAATGGTTAAGGAAGGAAATGATGTACTAAAGCACGCTCCAAAAATTTTTACAGAAACTTGTCTAATCAATTGGAATGAGTCGGTTCTACAAGTACATAACCTTATTAGAGGTTTATCTCCTTTTCCTGGCGCAGTAACCAAACTAGATGGTAAAATTTTAAAAGTATACAGAAGTAAAAAGGAGAATACACATCCTGAGGAAATACCCGGAATGGTGATAACTGACGGAAAAACATTTTTAAAATATTCTTGCACAGATGGATATTTACATATACTTGATCTGCAATTAGAAGGAAAAAAGAGAATGCTGACTGAAGATTTTCTGAGAGGTTATCCTATTTTGGATACAAAAAAGCAGATATGAAAAATTCAAATTTACAGGGTTTGAGAAGTTAATTATTTAGAAAGTTGTTTCTCCAATTCAACCAATTCCACAACTCCTTGTTTTCGCCACACCTCTTTTCCATTTCTATAAATAATAAAGGTTGGAATGGCTATGACCTGTAATTTTTTCATTACATCAATGTCCACACCTCCATCCACTTTTATCAAAGTAAATTGATTAGCCAATTTCTCTTGTAACTTTTTTAATACAGGCTCCATTTGTTTACATGGAGGGCACCATTCTGCACCAAAGTCCATCAATACAATTTCTGCAGATGTTGAATATTGATAATAGGTATTAATGTCTAATTGTGCCTTATTCAAGGCTGCTTCTATAGGCTTATTTTCCATTTTCCAGGCAGTAAACCCTCCTTTCAAATTTTGAACATCTTTAAAGCCATTGTCTAATAACCATTTAGCAGCTGAAGCACTTCGCACACCTGATGCACAATACACCAAAAGCGGTTTTGATTTATCCAGGTATTTAATTCGCTCTGCAAACTGTTCCTTATTAAGCCAATCTGCTTGTAAAGAATTTTTCATATGTCCTGATTGATATTCACCGGCTGTTCGAACATCCAATAATTGAGTATTCCCCAAATTTATTTTACTTTCAAATGCAGTAGGCAATAATTCCTGGGCATCTATATTATGACAACTTAATAAATAAAGTAAACTAAAAAATAGTAAAATGTTTTTCATCAAATAATTTTTATTCAAAATAGGAAATAGTTAGCGGGAACCTGGTATCAATAATCCC
>JAYTSC010000549.1:0-1916 GCA_043745885.1 Bacteroidota bacterium
ATCACTTCCATGGTATTCAGTGAAATGAAATTCATGGTTATCGAGAATATGGCCAAAAATCACCGCTGCAGCATCAAATTCTTCTTTTTTCTCTTCAGATCCGGATGAATGGGCTTCTTTCTTTGCTAGAGAATCTGTTGATTCCTGCGCTAGCAAAGGAGCTGAAAAAACCATCAAAAAAAGGCTGAAAATCGCTACCAGTAATAATTTCACAGTTTTAATAGCCATACCTATTTTTAAATTTGCGGCAAAGATAGGGGTAAGGGGCTAAAAACCCTATACGAATAGGGAGAAAAATGAGAAAAAGTTAAGTTGTCATATCTCCTTCCTCATTCATCAGTTTTTTAATCTTTTCCAAATAAATCACATCTATTTGATCTTTTGGCCGATTAGCCGCTTTTTTAGAGGCAATCAAGTGGTTAATATGTAAAAAAGGAACTTTTATACCATCAATATCACCAATGGTTGACATTTCAAGACATTCGTCAAATGTATATTGTTCCAGCCCCTTCACGCCTACCATCACATCAAGTGTGAGCCCATTATTAAGGCTGAAATTTGTCCATCCCGGAATAAACTGAAGTGTGATTAGCATTGGAAAATCACCCATTCCATATTCTTTGAAAGCAGACCTAAGCCTGTTTCTGTTGTCGGGCAAATCTTCAATCCAAATATCCATATCGCCTGTGTACCGCTGATAGCCATGCATATTGGTGGCATAACCGCCAACCATTATATATTTTACATTTTTGTCCTGAAGTACTTTCCAGAAAATCAGAATTTCTTCATCAAAAATGTCCATAAACTTGCCGCTATTTATTTAAGGTGTAGGGCTTATGCGTGATTTTTGCCTTTTTGAGCGTTTGTTGCACTTTATAAAGTGTAGTAGCCATCAGAAAACGTTCAGTATAACTTCGTTTTAAAGCAACACGTAGCTGATCCATTTCTATTTTTTCATAGAATGCATCTGACTCTTGCAATATATTTTTTGTTTCAGACATGAATTACAGCAATACAGCCCTTTTTTTATCAAACTGCATCTCATGCAATTTAGCATAAAATCCGCCCAATGCCAAGAGCTCTTCATGCGTACCCATTTCTTTCAATTCCCCTTTGTCTAATACTATGATTTTGTTGGCTTTACGAATAGTAGAAAGTCTATGTGCAATAATAATGGCTGTTCTATCGGATATCAATGCCTCTGTTGCCTTTTCAATCAAAATTTCGCTTTCAGAGTCAATTGATGAGGTTGCTTCATCCAAAATTAAAATAGCAGGATTATATAAAAGGGCCCTAATAAAAGATAGTAACTGACGCTGACCAAGACTTAAGGTACTGCCACGTTCCATCACATGGTAGTCGTACCCACCGGGTAACTGTCGGATAAATTCATCTACGCCAATTAATTTTGCAGCCTCCATCACCTGTTCTCTCGAAATAATAGGATTACGGAGAGTAATATTATCCATAATAGATCCTGAAAATAAGAAAACATCCTGCAAAACAACACCAATGCCTTCTCTAAGTTTGTCTATGTTATATTCTTCAATATTTATCCCATCAATTAAAATTTCTCCTTTTTGAATGGTATATAATCGGTTAAGTAAACTGATGATAGAGGTTTTTCCGCTTCCGGTATGACCAACTAGCGCTACTGTTTCACCCGCATCAACTGTAAAATTAATATCCTTTAAAACATAGTTAGATTCATTATAGGCAAACCATACTTTATTAAATTCAATCTTTCCTGCTATGTGAGTAGGCATAAAGGATGTTGTTGATGATTGAGCGGTAACATCATCATTATCCAACACCTTAAACACCCGTTCAGCAGCAATCATACCCATTTGCAGAACATTAAATTTGTCTGCAATAACTCTTAAGGGACGAAATATCTGGTTAAGGTAAAGGATAAA
>JAYTSC010000550.1:0-3494 GCA_043745885.1 Bacteroidota bacterium
CTTTTCTCAATTATATGCAGATCCCTATTTAGCCAATGATCCATTTAGTGCCGGCAGGCAAATGAATGCACATTTCGCCACTCGTTTAGTTGATGAAAATGGAGATTGGTTAGACCTGGCCAATAGAAAAAACATTTCTTCTGATACTGCCCCTACCGCTTCTCAAATGCCACGTGCTTTAGGTTTGGCTTTTGCTTCTAAATGTTTTCGTAATAGTGAACATGCTGATGAGCTCGAAGCATTAAGTAATCATGGAAATGAAATCTGTTTTTGTACCATTGGTGATGCCAGTACCTCTGAGGGTCATTTTTGGGAAACAATGAATGCTGCCGGTGTTTTACAAGTTCCCCTTGCTGTTTTTGTTTGGGATGATGGATATGGCATTTCCGTTCCTAAAAATTTTCAAACTACGAAAGGCTCTATTTCTGAAGCGATTAAGGGTTTGGAAAAAGAAGAAAATACAAATGGTATTCTTATTTATAAAGTGAAAGCCTGGGATTATGCAGGTATGTGTGAAGTATTTGAAGATGCACTTCAAAAAGTCAGGGAAACACATACCCCTGTACTTTTTCATGTAGAAGAAGTTACGCAGCCTCAGGGTCATTCTACCAGTGGCAGTCATGAACGTTACAAAACTGCAGAAAGATTAGAATGGGAAAAAGAATGGGACTGCATTAAAAAAATGAAAGAATGGTTATTAGAAACTGCATTAGCCAATGAAGAAGAATTAAATGATATTGAAATAAGTGCCAAAGAATTTGTTAAGTTGGGAAGAAACAAAGCATGGGAAAAATACCTGGAACCCATTAAAGTTCAAGTGTCTAGAGCCACAGATTTATTAAGAGGAGTGATTGTAAATGACATGGAAAAATACAATCATTTACAAAAATTGGCCAATGACTTAGAAGCCGGTAAAGAACCTTTACGTAGAGATATTTTGCGAACTGTTTCTATTGCAATGGAAATTGCCCCTTTCTCGCCAACTTTCGGAGAATTGAAATCCTTCTATGTTGAATTATTGGACACGAATAAAAAATTGTACAATAGTCATCTTTATGAAGAAGGACCAAAAAGTGCCCTATTGGTTGAAGAAATAAAACCTTTAATACCCTTTGATGCGATAGAAGTGAATGCTTATGAAGTATTGAATAAATACTTTGATGCATTGTTTACGCACAATCGGAAAGTATATGCATTTGGAGAAGATGTTGGACATATTGGCGATGTAAACCAGGGATTTGCCGGTTTACAGGATAAACACGGAGTGGATAGAATTTCAGATACCGGAATAAGAGAGTTAACGATTGTAGGTCAAGCATTGGGTTTGTCACTTCGTGGATTAAGACCCATAGCTGAAATTCAGTATTTAGATTATTTGTTATACGGATTACAACCCTTAAGTGATGATGTGGCAACAACCCATTTCCGCACAGGTGGGCAGCAAAGTTGTCCCTTAATAATCAGAACCCGAGGACATCGGTTAGAGGGTATCTGGCATAGTGGATCACCCATGGGGATGATCATTAATTCCTTGCGTGGAATGTATGTATGTGTACCCAGAAATATGGTTCAGGCAGTTGGCATGTACAATACATTGTTACAGGGAAATGATCCGGCAATAGTAATTGAATGCCTGAATGGTTATAGACTAAAAGAAAAAATGCCCGCAAATTTATTGGACTATACTATTCCATTAGGAATTCCTGAAGTGGTTAGAACAGGAACAGATATCACCATTGTTTCCTATGGATCTATTTTGCGAATCATTGCCGATGCTACCGAGAGACTTGAAAAATTAGGCATCAGTTGCGAAGTAATTGATGTACAAACTTTATTGCCTTTTGATACGAACCATGCAATTTTAGAATCATTAAAAAGGACCAGCCGCATTGTTTTTGTTGATGAAGATGTTCCCGGTGGTGCTGCCGCTTATATGTTTAATAAAGTGATCGAAGAACAAAAAGCGTTTCAATGGCTGGATGCTAGTCCAAGAACCATAACCGGACAAGCCCATAGAGCAAGCTATGGAAGCGATGGAGATTATTTCAGTAAACCCAATGCGGAGGATATTATCAATGTGATACAGGAGATGATGCGGGAATAAATTTGAAAATGGGGTTGTTCGAGAGTTGACTTGCAAGATTTGCTTAAATTAGTAAGCCGCAGATTCGTAGATTAAAAAATAAAATCTGCGAATCTGCGGCTTATTTATTTTCATTTCAATTCAGAAATAATTTATTCAATTCCGCATTTGGTATCCAGCAGGCTTCTTTTTTCCCAAACCAGCGATACCTGTTTTTTGCAATAAAGGAGTAAACCCAATTTCTGATAAAAGGCGGTATAATAATAAATGAAAATAATACAGGCCAGAGGCTATTTAACTTTTTTGTAACCCGAAGGGCGGCCGTAGATTTTGTATACATTTTTCCGTTTTCCAACAAAATAAAAGAACCAAATTCAGCCGATGGCAAATTGAATTGTTGCAACACTTCTTGTCCTAACTCACTTTGTAAAGAAGCAAACCGAAAATACTGTTTAGGATCATGTTTAATAATAAATTGAACACTCCCTGTGCAAAGATTGCATACGCCATCGAAGAAGATGGTGGGATGGGAGAGAGTAGTTAAATTTTTCATACGTAAAATAGTTAGTCTGAAGTTAGGAGTCTGGAGTAGAGAGAAAATTACTCCTAACTCCAAACTCCAAACTTGTCTTTCCCTACCCCATATTATGAAACACTTTATTCACATCCTCATCCTGTTCTAATCTTTCAATGAGTTTACTTACTTCTTCAGCTTGTTCATCGGTCACAGGAACAGTGGTGGTAGGTATCCATTCTAACTCGGCACTTATCGTAGTCAGACCTTTATCTTCTAGCGCTTTTTGTAGTTTTCCAAAATCAACTAATGCACAACGTAAAACGATAATTGGGTTTTCATGGTCATCGGTACTTTCTCCTAGTTCATCTAAACCATGGTCAATCAGATCCAGTTCAAGGTCATCTATATTCAGACCTTCAGGTTTTAGTTTAAACACCCCCATTTTTTTAAATTGAAAACTTACGCTTCCACTATTTCCCAATGCACCATGTCCTTTGTTAAAATGATTTTTCACATTGGCTACCGTTCGTACATGGTTGTCAGTAGCGGTTTCTACTACCAGTGCAACGCCATGGGGTGCATATCCTTCGTATAATACCTCTTCGTAATTGCTAGTATCCTTACCCAAGGCCCTTTTAATGGCGGCTTCTACCCGATCTTTGGGCATACCCACACTTTTGGCATTTTGGTAGCATCTTCGCAGGGCCGGGTTAGTGGCAGTATCCGGGCCACTCGCTTTTACAGCAATCACAATTTCTTTACCTATACGAGTAAACTGTTTGGCCATTTTATCCCATCGGGCAAACATGGTGGC
Organism: Bacteroidota bacterium; assembly: GCA_043745885.1. Classification (GTDB taxonomy): domain Bacteria; phylum Bacteroidota; class Bacteroidia; order Chitinophagales; family Chitinophagaceae; genus Sediminibacterium. The sequence continues at coordinate 3,415 of JAYTSC010000550.1, forward strand.
TTTACGTACTTCAAAAATCCTTCCCATAGTCTATTTATTAAAAATTGGTAGTTGAGCGGATGGCAAAATTAAGGCAAGCA
>JAYTSC010000551.1:0-1992 GCA_043745885.1 Bacteroidota bacterium
TTCCCTTACATTAAACAAAACAGTTCCACGAAGCATGGCATTTTCAGAATTAATCATGGGAGGCCCATCTCCCAAACGTACGTCTGCCACTGCTTCCAGAGGAATAGGACCGTAATTCATGGTTTGAACCTGTAACCGTTTTAAGGCTGCAAGATTATTACGAAAATCCTGACCAAAACGGGCATTCACAGAGAAGCGGCGACGGCCTTCAACGGTAGTTGTAAGCTTCATACCTCCCAGGGCACTTTCAACTACGGCATTCACATCATCAATACTTAAACCATAGCGGCTTATTTCTTCCCGTTTGATGACTATATCCAAATATTTGCCACCTGTAATTGGCTCTACATATAAATCTTTAACGCCGGGAATACCTTCCAATTCTTTCTTAATCATTTGAGCAAATAAATAAATGGTATCAAGATTCTGACCGTATATTTTCAATCCTACATCTGTTCGGATACCAGTTGATAGCATATTAATACGGTTTATTATAGGTTGCGTCCACGCATTAGTAATACCGGGGATCTGAAGCTTATCGTTCAGTTCTTTTACAATATCGTTTTTTGTGATACCAGACCGCCATTTTTTTTCTGGTTTTAATAAAATAATGGTTTCAATCATACTCACGGGTGAGTTATCGGTTGCTGTATAAGCTCTGCCTGCTTTACCTAGTACATTCTCTACCTCAGGCACCGTTTTTATTAACTTATCCTGGATTTGTAAAAGGTTTTTTACCTCCGAATTGGAGACATCTGGTAATGCAACGGGCATAAACAATAAAGAACCTTCATCCAAGGGAGGCATAAACTCTGAACCTAAACGGGTGATCATTATTATACCAATTGTCAAAGCAATCAAATTAATCCCAATCGTAACTTTTCTCCATTTTAAACAGGCACGAATAAGGGGCTCATATATTTTCTCCAAAAAGCGATTAACGGGGTTTGCTGTATCCGGAAGAAAGCGACCCTTCATAAAAAAGGAAATAAGAACCGGTGCAAGGGTTACTACTAAAATAGCATCCACTATCAGGATAAATGATTTCGTCCAGGCCAGTGGGCCAAACAATTTTCCTTCCTGCCCGGTAAGCAAAAAAACCGGTAAAAAAGAAGATATGATTATGATAGTTGAAAAAAATACACCCCTCGAAACCTGTTTGGATGCCTTTTCAATAATCGCCAACCGTATATCTTCCGGTATTTTACGGTAACTCATTTTTTTACTTTTGTCAAGACCTGTTTTTTTCTTAAATAATCCTTTAATGAATGAGAATAATCTTTTCATAGTTCAATTTTTTTGACTTCTGATTCAGGATTGTTTTGCCATTCTGATAAATTGCGATATGAGTTTTCCGACATGATGATACCGTTATCAACCACTACACCAATGGCCAATGCAATACCAGTTAGTGACATGAGGTTAGATGAAAATCCGAATAAATCCAATAGAATAAAACTTATAGCAATGGTAATTGGTATCTGAATAATAATGCTTAATGCACTTCGCCAGTGGAAAAGAAAAATGAGAACTATGATACAAACTGTGATAATTTCCTCTTTTAATTTGCCTTTAATGGTTGCAAGCGATGCTTCTATCAAGGTACTGCGGTCATAGGCAGTTTTAAATTTCACCCCATTCGGTAAACCTTTTTGTACATCAATCATCTTTTCTTTTACAGCCTTAATAACATTGTCTGCATTTTCTCCATAACGCATTACCACTATGCCTCCTACTACTTCACCTTCCCCATTTTCATCAACAATACCTAATCTCAAATCTCCCCCCATTTGCACATATGCCACATCTTTTACCCTTACAGGAATACCATTATAATTGCCAATACCTATTTCTTCGAGGTCTTCTTTTTTCTTTACATAACCCAGTCCACGTATGATGTATGCCATGTCGCTCATTTCAAATTTCCTTCCACCAACATCATTGTTGTTTGCTTTTACTTTATTCATAATATCCATCAGGGAAACATTGTAG
>JAYTSC010000552.1:0-2837 GCA_043745885.1 Bacteroidota bacterium
CCGGTTAATCCACCCTCACTAACGATTTGATGGTGTATTACTTTATTGCTCCGGTTTAAAAATACAACTACAAATACTTCCTGTTGTAAGTATTCGAAGTTTGCCCGAAGATATTCGGCAATATCGGCGCTTTTGGCAATGGTTTCTTTTTTCTTATCCGAGGCATTTCTTCTGATACCCAGTTCAAGGGCAGCAGTTATATGGATGGATTTAGCCTCTCCCAAACCTTTTATGCGCATATTTGCTATTTCCTGAACACTTAACCCTGCTAATTTTTGCAAGTCATTATCGGCAGCCTGAAGGAGTTCTTTGGCTACATCAAGTGCAGATTTATTGGGGCTACCTGTGTTTATGAGAATAGCCAATAGTTCTGAGTTACTTAAGGCAGCAGCCCCTTTTTGCAGTAATTTTTTTCGTGGCTGGTCTTCTACTGCCCAATCCTTGATAGAAAATTTGTGCATAATAAAAAATATTAGTAAATCAAATTACAATTTCTTATCCTAATCTCTATCTTCGCGGCATATTCCTTACTAATTATGAACCCATCCGTTAAGATCTTCTCCGGCACCGGTTCGCAGAAGCTGGCAGAGAAAATTGCCCAACGTTTTGGTGCACCAATTGGTAAGATAAATATTCAAAAATTTAGTGACGGGGAATTCCAACCCATTTTTCTCGAAAGTATTCGCGGCGATTATGTTTTTTTGGTTCAAAGTACCTATGCCCCAACCGAAAACTTAATGGAATTGTTGTTAATGATTGATGCCGCTAAAAGAGCCAGTGCACAAAAAATTATTGCCGTTATACCCTATTATGGTTTTGCCCGACAAGATAGGAAAGACAAACCCAGAGTGGCCATAGGCGCTAAACTGATTGCCACTCTATTGGAAGCCGCAGGTGCCGATAGAATAATCACTATGGATCTCCATGCAGCACAGATTCAGGCTTTCTTTGATGTACCGGTAGATCACCTGGATAGTTCAGCCATTTTCATACCCTATATTGAACAATTAAAACTTAGCAATCTTCTTTTCGCAGCCCCGGATGTAGGTAGTACCAATCGTGTAAGAGAAATAGCCAGTTATTTCAATGCCGAAATGGTGATCTGTGATAAACACCGCAAACGTGCCAATGAGATAGCCAGCATGGTAGTGATTGGGGATGTAACCGATAGAGATGTTATTCTGGTTGATGATATTTGTGATACCGGTGGAACATTAGCCAAAGCTGCCGGACTTTTAAAAGAAAAAGGTGCCCGTTCTGTTCGAGCGTTGATTACACACCCTGTTTTAAGTGGCAAAGCCTATGAGAACATTGAAAATAGTGTATTGGAAGAACTCATTGTTTGTGATACCATTCCCCTTAAAATAGAAAGCCCCAAAATAAAAGTCATCTCTGTTGCAGATCTATTCGCTATTGCTATCCGTAATGCCTATGAAAATAAAAGCATTACCAGCCTTTTTATACATTCTCAGCTGAGAGGGAGGGACAAATAAAATTAATAGTTAATAGTTAATAATTAATAATTGTTTGATTTTGAATGAATTAGACAATTATTATTGTAAACAGCGGGTTTCAATTTTTAATTATTAATTTTTAATTATTAATTCCCGTTTCCCTACCTTTGCCGTCCAAAAAACAAGAAAAATGAAAACAATTACAATCGAAGGTCACTTGAGGACCGAACATGGCAAAAAAGCCGCCCGCCAGCTTCGCTCTCAGGACAATGTGCCGGGTGTAATTTACGGGGGTGCTCAGGAGGTAAATTTTTACGCTTCTGCAAAGGCATTCAAGCCTTTGGTGTACACTGGTGAATTTCAGATGGCAGAAGTTACAGTTGATGGAAAAATGTTCAAATGCATTCTGAAAGATTTGCAATTTGACAAAGTACAAGATTCACTGATTCACGTTGACCTGTTAGAACTGGTTGGCGATAAGAAAGTGGTAGCTACCCTGCCTTTAAAATTTACAGGCGTTTCTGTAGGAGTGAAAGGTGGAGGTAAATTAATCACTAAAATGAAGTCTTTAAAAGTTAAGGCCTTACCAAGTGACTTAACTGAAACCATTACTGTTGATATTACTAACTTAGAATTGAATGGTAACATTCGTGTGGAAGATGTAAAAGTAAAAGGAATGGAAATTTTAAATTCTCCACGTATTCCTATTGCTTCAGTAGTATTAACCAGGCTGTTAAAGCAGGAAGAAGCTACAACCGCTACTCCGGCTGCTGCCAAAGCTGCCCCTGCAGCTGCAGCAAAAGACGAGAAGAAAAAATAATTTCATTAATAGTTTTACCAAAGAGCCCGTTACCATCGTATCGGGCTCTTTTAATTGGCAGATGGCAAGGAGATATAAAAGCTGCTTCCCACATTTTCAATACTTTCTACCCAAACTTTTCCATTGTTTTTTTCAATAAACTCTTTACAAAGTTTTAAGCCCAGGCCGGTACCTTTTTCCTGTAAAGTGCCGATGGTCGAATTCATGGTAACTGCGTTAAAAAGGCTGTACTTCATCTCATCATTCAGCCCAATTCCTTTATCAGCTATTTCAATAATGACTTGCTTGTCTTTTGTAGATCCCCGAATAATAATAGCACTATTGGGATAACTATATTTTAATGCATTGGATAATAAGTTGCGAATGGCCAATTTAAAATGATCAGGATCTGCCCAAATAAATAAATCAATGCTTTCCAGATGGATGGTGATATTTTTCTTTTTTCTTGAAGTTTCAAATAGTGCCAATTTTCCTTTTACTACTTCCGGTAATGAAATTTTTTCAGGTTTGGTTTGAATGCCCTCGAATTGACTTAAACTCCATCTTAATATATTATCCAATGT
>JAYTSC010000553.1:0-1646 GCA_043745885.1 Bacteroidota bacterium
GTGTACTTAAAAAATAAAATTTACACGATGCCGCAGTTTCTTAACCAGCGGTATAACAGTACAGTAGCTATGATTATGGCAGTATTCTGGTTGTTATTATATGTTGTAGTAAACCTAACATCCATTTTATACCTCGGAGCCTTAGCCATACACGCTATTTCCGGCTTGCCTTTGTATTTGTGTATGGTATTTTTGGCCGGCTTTGCAGTAATCATCACTTTAGGTGGAATGAAAGTGATAGGGTATACGGATGTGATACAAGTATTCTTTTTAATTGTGGGTGGATTGGCAACTACTTATCTCGCGCTTACCATGGTATCTGAAAAATTTGGAGGCACCGGCGTATTCAATGGTCTCCAATTGCTTACAGTTAAAGCCAATGATCATTTTCATATGATATTGAAACAGGATAATCCTAATTACATCAGTTTACCCGGGCTATCAGTTTTGTTAGGGGGTATGTGGATTGTTAATTTGAATTATTGGGGATGTAATCAATACATAACGCAAAGAGCATTAGGGGCTGACTTACAAACAGCAAGAACTGGTATTTTGTTTGCTGCATTTTTAAAATTACTCATGCCCGTAATTGTGGTTTTGCCCGGCATTGCAGCGTATGTGCTTTATCAGGAAGGAGCTTTTCAACAAGAAATGATGGTGAATGGTGAGCTTGTTCAAGACAATGCTTATCCTGTTATGCTTAATTTACTGGGGCCTGGATTAAAAGGACTTGCTTTTGCAGCGCTTACCGCTGCCGTTGTTGCTTCTCTTGCCGGCAAGGCCAATAGCATTGCAACAATTTTTACTTTGGATATTTATAAGAAAAAAATCAATCCACAAGCAGATGAAAAAAAGCAGGTTTGGGTTGGGAAAATTTCTGTTGTGGTTGCATTGATTATTGGTGTGGTGATTGCTCCCTTTATGGGCATAGATAAAAAAGGCGGCTTCGAATTTATTCAAGAATATACAGGCTTTGTATCACCGGGTATTTTTGCCATGTTTATTCTAGGGTTCTTCTGGAAAAAAACAACTTCCAACGCTGCCTTATTTGCAACGATTGGCGGTTTTGTATTTTCTGTGTTTTTCAAATTTCTGCCAAAAGCCATGGACCTTTCTTTTTTACAACCCATGGGTTTTGCGGCTAAAAATAATGGCACTTATGAAATCCCTTTCATAGACAGAATGGGCTTTGTATTTGTACTTTGTATTGTTGGAATGATCATTATTAGTCTAATCGATAATTTACGTGGAGTAAAAGCCAAAGGGTTAGAAGTAGATAGAAGTATGTTTAAGCTTAGTCCGGCATTTACAGTAGGAGTACTGATAGTTTGTGGCATTCTAACCGCTTTGTATACCATATTCTGGTAGGGGAATTGATAGTTAGTAATTAATGGTTAATAGTTAGTCCTGAATTTGAATGCTTTCCATTTTTAACTATTAATTATTAACTAAAAATCTTCCGCCATCGATTTCGCAGATTTGCTTAGGATAATCTGTGAAATTAATAAGGTTGTTTTTAAATTTGTGCAGATAACTTTAATTCGTAAAAATTTTAAAAGCTATTTTCTCTTTTACTACATTTAAAATTTATCATTCAACATTCAAAATAATTACTTTATGATGCAACACACGATGCGTTGGTACGG
>JAYTSC010000554.1:0-5671 GCA_043745885.1 Bacteroidota bacterium
TTAATTCAGGCATTGTCTCTAAATACATCTGTTCAAACCCTTTTTCCTTTGCAAGTTCCATACATAAGTTGATCATTTGTTTACCCAATCCTTTTCCCCTTGCTTCGGGCAAAAGATACATTTTAACCAGTTCACAAGTATGCTTGGGTAAACCTTCCGTTGGAAATATACCGGCTCCACCCATAATTTTTCCGTCTTTCTCAGCAACCAAATATTGGCTTTGGGGTGTTGCGTTAAACAATTCAAACAAATGGTCCGTAGAATCGTCAAAATATACCGTACCGGGATGATTAGCTCCGAACTCTTCCAATGCTTTCCTGATAATTTGAGCTAAGGCAATATTATCGTCGGATTGGATTGGCCTGATCAAAATAGAATGCATCATTCAATCAATTATGAGAATTACTTATTTCCTTTTAAACAACTTAAAGGCATTTATTAAACCATTGGTGGAAGAATCATGTGAGGTAACCGGTTGTGCATCTAGTAATTCAGGTAAAATTTCATTGGCCATTTGTTTACCTAATTCAACACCCCACTGGTCAAAACTGAAAATATTCCAAATAATACCTTGTACAAATATTTTGTGTTCATACAACGCAATCAAACTACCCAAAGTATAGGGAGTAATCTCTTTTACCAGAATAGAATTGGTGGGTTTATTTCCTTCAAAAATTTTAAATGGAGCCATTTTTTTTATTTCATCGTCATTCTTATTGGCTTTCATCATTTCAACCTTTACACCATTTTCTGTTTTACCGTTCATTAATGCTTCTGTTTGTGCAAAAAAGTTAGCCAATAATTTAGCATGATGATCTCCAATTGGGTTATGACTGATAGCAGGAGCAATAAAATCGCAAGGTATCATCAATGTTCCCTGGTGTAGTAACTGGTAAAAAGCATGCTGACCATTGGTTCCGGGCTCTCCCCAAATAACAGGCCCTGTTGTATAATTAACCGGATTACCATTACGGTCTGTACTTTTTCCATTGCTTTCCATATTCCCCTGTTGAAAATAAGCCGCAAAACGGTGCATGTATTGGTCGTAGGGCAAAATAGCTTCGCTTTGGGCACCATAAAAATTTGTATACCATATACTCAATAATGCCATTAATACCGGGATATTCTTATCAAATTTTTCGCTTCTAAAATGTTCATCTGTTGTATGTGCACCCTTTAATAAAGATTCAAAATGATCATAACCAACAGTAAGTGCAATAGACAATCCGATAGCACTCCAAAGTGAATAACGCCCACCCACCCAATCCCAAAACTCAAACATATTGGCTTTGTCAATACCAAAAGCAGTAACGGACTCTTCATTGGTACTGAGGGCAACAAAATGTTTAGCAATTAATTTCTCATCTTTTGCTTGTTCCAAAAACCAAGACCTTGCAGTATGTGCATTCGTCATGGTTTCTTGTGTATTAAAGGTTTTGGAGGCTACTAGAAATAAGGTTTCTTCCGGTTTTATTTTTTTTAATGTTTCTGCGATATGTGTTCCATCAATATTGCTCACAAAAAAGGATTCGATCCCTTTTTGCCAATAGGGGCGAAGTGCTTCTGTAACCATGTAGGGACCCAGATCACTTCCACCAATGCCAATGTTTACAATGTATTTTATTTTTTTACCTGTATAGCCTTTCCATTTACCGGTATGTACCTGGTCACAAAAGGCTTTCATTTGATCCTGCACTTTGCGAATACGGGGCATAATATCTTTTCCTTCCACCAAAATGGCAGAGTCAGAAAAATTTCGAAGTGCTGTATGCAAGACAGATCGTTGTTCTGTTTCATTTATTTTGATGCCAGCAAACATATCATGAATAGCATCCTTTACTTTACAATCATCAGCTAATTGTAACAATAATTGTAAGGTTTTTTGGTTGATGATATTCTTCGAATAATCAAAAACAATATCCTCCATACAAAGTGAGAATTTCTTAAAACGTTCGGGGTCTGCCGCAAATAGATCACGTAAATGCTTTCTACTCATTTCCTCTTCATGATGTTTCTTCAGTAAAAACCAAGCTTGTGTATTCGTAGGGTTAATTCTAGGTAACATAATTATTGCCGATTAAATAATTTTCTTTGTTTAATTACTGATTACAACGAATCAATAACTTGGATTGTTCGTATAATATCTTCAGGATGAATATCCAAATGAATAACAATTCGTATTTGTTGAGGGGAGATAGCTATAACAAATATTTCTTGCTCTTTCAGCTTTGCTACTATTTCTGCAGCAGTATATCGTCCGGTTATTTCAAAAATAATAATATTTGTTTCTACTGGCAAAACTTCTCCAATAAAGTCTTTTTCTTGCAAAGCTTTAGTGATCATCTGTGCATGATGATGATCTTCTTGCAGTCTTGCAACATTGTTTTCAAGTGCATAAATACCTGCTGCTGCCATAAACCCGGCCTGCCGCATGGCACCTCCCATTACCTTTCTTATTCTTCTGGCCTTTTTTATCAAGTCGCTTTTCCCAATTAATACACTACCCAGCGGAGTTCCTAAGCCCTTGCTTAAACAAATGGAGATTGAATCAAATACCTCTCCGTACTGTTTACAAGTTTCATTTTTGGCTACAAGTGCATTAAATAATCGGGCTCCATCAAGATGTAATTTCAATTTATTTTGTAAACATACTTCCTTAATTGCCTGTATTTCAAAAAATTGATAACAACTTCCTCCTCCTCGATTAGCAGTATTTTCAAGGGAAACCAAGCTGGATACCGGTTTATGGATATCATCGGGATTTATGGCTTCTTTAACTTGCAAAGCATTAATTCTACCCCTATTCCCTTCTAATAATCGAACGGAAGCCCCAGAATTAAACGCTATTCCCCCTCCCTCATATTGATAAACATGGGAAAGACGATCACAAATTACCTCATCACCGGGTTGTGTATGGCATTTGATGGCAATTTGGTTGGTCATAGTACCACTCGGACAAAAAATGGCAGCTTCCATGCCAAAAAGGGATGCACATATTGCTTCGAGCTTGTTTATGCTTGGATCTTCTCCAAAAACATCGTCTCCAACGGGCGCTCGAAACATCGCCTCAAGCATAGCCGGTGTGGGCCGGGTAACGGTATCAGAACGAAAATCGATCATATTCGGCGAAGATAAACGGAAACAAAAGGTTTCTTCACATTCAGTAAATGTTAATTTATTAAGATTATTGGCAAAAGACCGCATTTTTTTGCCCATTTTAGTAAGTTTTTCCACAAAAACGTGTAAAATTCAGGTATGAAACCTACCTTCGCAGGCTTCTGAACGGACTTTCGATACCATTCCGATTTCCTTTACAGCATTTATAAAACAATTCAGGTCTTTTTGACGTTTAAACTTAAATCGTAATTATACAACATGAGGCAGCTCAAAATCGCTACACAGATTACCAACCGAGATTCGCAAGCCGTTGAGAAGTATCTGCAAGAAATTTCAAAAATATCGATGATCAACCCGGAAGAGGAAACTACCCTCGCTCAGAAGATCAAAATGGGCGACCAACGCGCCCTTCACAAATTGGTTCAGGCAAATTTACGTTTCGTAGTGTCTGTTGCTAAACAATACCAACACCAGGGTCTTTCGTTGAGTGATCTGATTAACGAAGGAAATCTTGGATTAATCAAAGCTGCACAAAGATTTGATGAAACCAAGGGGTTCAAATTTATTTCTTACGCGGTATGGTGGATTCGCCAATCAATTTTACAGGCATTGGCCGAACAAGGCAGATTGGTTCGTCTTCCACAGAATAAAATTGGTACTTATAACAAAGCCAATAAGGCCTATATGGCTTTTGAACAGGAACATGAGCGTGAACCTTCTACTGAAGAATTGGCTGAGATTTTAGAAATGAGTGAGACCGAAATCAATAATATTTTCCAAAGCAATACTCGTCATACTTCCTTAGATGCACCGGTTCATGAAGCAGAAGATGTTGCCATGGGCGATTTATTGGAGGGAAGTGACGATACGGATGAGGGTGTTTTGAAAGATTCTTTACGTGAAGAAATTCGCCGAGTGTTGAAATCATTAAGTCCAAGGGAAGCGGAGATTGTAAATGCTTATTTTGGTTTAGATGGCGAAAATGGGGTTACCATTGAACAAATTGGGATGAAGTACGATTTAACCAAAGAACGTATCCGCCAAATCAAAGAAAGAGCTATTAAACGATTACAAAAAGCCCGTTATAGTAATGCCTTAAAAGCTTATTTGGGATAAAAAATATTGCTTTTAAACAAAAAAACCTTCTGAAAAACAGAGGGTTTTTTGTTAAACATCAGCTTCCTTGTTATTTATCTGCTCGTTATTCGATCTTTTTCTCAACTCTTGTGTTGTAAACAAACTAATTTTACGAAATGAAAAAATGGGTTCTCATATTGTTGTGTTTTACCCTCTTGGCTTGCGAAAAAACAATTAACATTGAGCCTGAACTACAAACACCTAAATTGGTTGTAGAAGGTCAAATTGAAAGTGGTCAATCGCCTGTAGTTGTTTTATCCAATTCCTTGAACTATTTTTCTACTATTGATGTGGCAACGTTAAATAATTCCTATGTACATGGAGCTAAAGTCTCAATTACGGAAGGCAATAAAAACTATGCTTTAAAAGAGGTAGTAATACCCTTATCAGGTGGATATTTTTTTTATTTTTACACTACCCCTTCATCAGCTAATTTGATTGGTGATTTTGGCAAAACCTATAACCTGAAAATTGAAACTGGTGGAGTGCTATATGAAGCAACCACTAACATTCCTTTATTGACTAAAAAAATGGATTCCCTTTGGTGGAAAAAAACACCAAGTGCAACAGATACAACTAAAGTATCTCTTTTTACCCGGGTTTCAGATCCGCCCGGGTATGGAAACTATATCCGCTATTTTACAAAAGTTAATAAGGAGAATTTTTTTCCAGGTCTTAATAGTGTTTTTGACGACCAAATTATTGATGGCAAAACTTATGATGTTCAGGTTGACCAAGGTGTAACTAAGAATGAAAAAATAAAAAGAGAGGATTATGGTTTTTTTAATAGGGGAGATACGGTAACCGTAAAATTTTGCAACATTGACAAAGCCAGTTACAATTTCTGGAGAACTTGGGAATTTACCTACCAGTCAGTGGGAAACCCTTTTTCATCTCCCGGTAAAGTATTGAGCAATATCAGTAATGAGGGTTTGGGTTCATTTTGTGGTTATGCAGTGCAATATAAAAGTCTGATTATCCCTAAATAATTTTTAAGTGTAAATCCTAAGCATATTATCTGAAAGGGAATGGTATTTTGTTCGTCTAAAAAATAAATTGAATGTATGTCAAATGAGGCTTCCGAGAAAGTACATGTTTTAATCATTGGGTCTGGACCTGCAGGGTATACAGCTGCTATTTATGCGGCAAGAGCAAATATGAAACCTTTGTTATACCAGGGCATACAACCTGGAGGTCAACTTACCATAACAACTGAAGTAGAAAACTATCCGGGGTATCCAGATGGCATTCAAGGTCCGGAAATGATGGTTCATTTTGAAAAACAGGCCGCCAGAATGGGAACTGATATTCGATATGGATTAGCAACAAAAGTTGATTTCAGCAAACAGCCCTTTAAAGTTTGGATTGATGATGAAAAATTAATTGAGGCTGATGCAGTAGTTATTTGTACAGGGGC